>NZ_JOBX01000032.1:0-98090 GCF_000720645.1 Streptomyces sp. NRRL S-378 | reverse complement strand
CCCCGCAGGACGAGCGCGCAACCAGGGTCGCCTCATCACGACAAAGCCGCACGCGCCGAGCCGAGGAGACACTCCGCCGGGGCACCGCCCCACACCCATCACCCCCGCCCAACCGCAACCATGGCCACCCCCGGCGGGAGCCGCAGGGCACCCCCGCCCCGCAGGAACAGCTCCTATCGCCGAGCCCGCGCAGCGACCCGGCCGAGGAGACACTCCGCCGGGGCACCGCCCCACACCCCATCACCCCCGCCCAACCGCAACCATGGCCACCCCCGGCAGGAGCCACAGGACACCACCGCCCCGCCGGAACCGTGGCCACCCCCGGCAGGAGCCACAGGACACCACCGCCCCGCCGGAACCGTGGCCACCCCCGGCGGGAGCCACAGGGCACCCCCGCCCAGCCGCAACCCTGGCACGCCCGGCGGGAGCCCAGCCACACCGCCGAGCCGCGCAGCGGGAGCGTCACGGATCCTTGCGGAGGGACAAGCCGCCCCGTGGGGGCTTGGGGTGCTTGATCTTGATTTCCACGCCGCCCCAGAAGGCGAAGCCCGTCACCACCACCCGCGGAGCGCCCGGCTCCGTCGGGCCCGGGCTGTCGCGCTGGTCGAAGGCGCCCATGAAGCCGAAGCCCCGCACGTCCACGTCCACCCCCGGCGGCACCGTGATCTCGATGCCGCCCATGATCGCGACGCAGTTGATCACCACCTCGCGCTGCGCGAAGTCCGCCTCGCGCAGGTCCAGCTCCCCGCCGCCCCAGAACGCCACCGCGTCGAAGCGGGCCGGGACCGTCCAGCGGCCCTTGCGCTGGAAGCCCGACATCACCGCGACGGCCAGCGACGACGAGCCCGTCCCGCCGATCCGGCCCGGCCAGGCGGCAGCCCCGGCTGCCGCCGCCGCGGGCGGCGCGGCCGCCGGGCCGGTGGCCGCCGGCAGGTCCGCCGTCAGCGGTTCCAGCTGCGCGTACGTACGGGACTTGTACGCCGCCTCCAGCCGCTCCTCGAACTCCTCCATGTCGAGCCGGCCCTCGGCGACGGCGTCGCGCAGACGCTCCACCACCCGGTCCCGGTCGGCATCCGACGCCCTCAACTCCGGCAACGGCTTCTCCGGCCGCTCGTCACTCATGCGCACCAGACTATGCACGCACGCGCGGGAGTTGTATGGTCCGGCCCCTGAGACCGTCCCCCACCGAACCCTGAGACCACCCCCGAGCCGCGCCCGAACCCTGCGACCACCCCCCGAGCCGCGCCCGAGCCGCGCCCGAGCCGCCCCCGAGCCGCGCCCGAGCCGCCGCCGCGCGCGGCCCCCGCTCAGTCCCGCCCCGCGTACATCCGTGCGATCACGTCCTCGATGTCCGGCTCCCGCACCGAAAGGTCCACCAGCGGGTACTCCGCCGCCACCGCCGACACCAGCGGCGCGGCCGACTGCCCCGCCGGGAACGCCAGCCACTGCCTGGGCCCCTCCACCTTCACCACCCTCGCCCCCGGCACGCTGATCGGCGCCACCTCCCGCTCCAGGTCCACCACCAGCGTCCGCTCGCTCTCCCCCGCCGACCCCGCCGCGTGCAGCCCGCCCAGCGCCCCGTCGTACATCAGCCGCCCGTGGTCGATGACCATCACCCGCTCGCAGAGCTGCTCGATGTCCTGGAGGTCGTGGGTGGTCAGCAGCACCGTCGTGCCGCGCTCCTCGTTCAACTGCCGCAGGAAGCCCCGTACCTTCGCCTTGCTCACCACGTCGAGCCCGATCGTCGGCTCGTCCAGGTACAGCACGTCGGGATCGTGCAGCAGCGCCGCCGCGATGTCGCCGCGCATCCGCTGCCCGAGCGACAGCTGGCGCACCGGCACGTCGAGCAGTTCGGCCAGGTCCAGGCGGTCCACGCACCGCTCAAGATTCTCCTCGAACCGCGCCCTCGGTACCCGGTACATCCGCCGCATCAGCCCGTACGAGTCCTTCAGCGGCAGGTCCCACCACAGCGTGGTGCGCTGGCCGAACACCACGCCGATCCGGTGCGCGAGCCGCACCCGCTCCCGCGCCGGGTCGATGCCCGCGACCCGCAGCCGGCCGCCGCTCGGGTTCAGGATGCCGGTCAGCATCTTGATCGTGGTCGACTTGCCGGCCCCGTTGGGCCCGATGTAGCCGACCATCTCGCCCCGCGCGACCGTGAAGCTGATCCCGTCCACTGCCCTGACCTGGCGTTTCTCCCGGCGCATCAGGCCCACTCGGCGCCGTACGTCAAAGACCTTCTCGACCCCGTCCAGCGAGATCAGCGCATCAACGTCCACCACGGCTCAGCTCCCCGTACTCCGGTACGAACGGACTCCCGCGCGCCAGGCCAGCGACGCGGGCACGAACACCACGAGGGCCACCAGCGGGCTCAGGAACGCGACCCACCCCGGCAGTCCCAGCGGATCGGGCCGCCCCAGCACGTACAGCGCGGGCAGCCAGTTGACGAAGGCCAGCGGGACGATGAAGGTCACCCCGCGCAGCAGCTCCGTCGCGAAGACCGTCGGCGGGTACTGCAGCATCGTGCAGCCGCCGTAGGTGAAGGAGTTCTGGACCTCCGCCGCGTCCCCGGCGACGAACTGGAAGGCGGCCCCGGCCACCATCACCGCCGCGAAGATCGCCGCACCGGACAGCAGCATCACGGGCACCAGCAAGGCCTTCCCGGCCGTCCAGTCCACCTCCAGCGACCAGAGCGCCCAGCCCAGCACCCCCAGCCCCTGCACGACCCGGCCCAGTCGGCGCAGCGCGAAGCGATCGGCCGCGACCTGCACCAGCAGCGGGACCGGACGCACCAGCATGGTGTCGAGCGAGCCGTCGCGGATCCGGGCGCCGATCCGGTCGGTGTTCCCCAGCAGCAGGTCCGCCAGTCCCAGGGACGCCGAACAGGAGCCGTACAGCAGGGCGATTTCGGGCAGCGTGAAGCCGCCGAGGACGTCCACGTGCGAGAACATGATGGAGATCGCGACGAAGTCCAGCAGCGTGATCGCCGCGTTCCCCACCGTCGACAGGACGAAGGAGGTCCGGTACGTCATCGTCGACCGGATCCACATGGCCACGATCAGGCCGTAGCCGCGCAGCCCCTCCCGGACCCGGCCGCGAGCCCGCGGCACCTCCGGACCGGTGAGCTCCCGCTCCCGCAGCGTCTCGGCCGGCCCGGCCGTCCCTGCCCTCCCGGTCGCCTCAGCCACCCTGGACCACCACCTTCCGCGTCGCCGCCGACTGCAACAGCCGCCCGGCGCCCAGCAGTACGAGGACCCAGCCGGCCTGGAAGCCCAGCGCGCCGACCGCGTCCCCGGCTCCCGAGTGCACGCCCAGCAGCACGTCCATCGGCACCTGGAGCATGGCCGCCCAGGGCAGTACGCGCACGAACTCGCCGAAGGCGCCGGGGAAGACGGTCAGGGGCAGCAGCATCCCCGAGAAGAAGATCGAGACGACGGTCGCCATCAGGTTGATCCCGGACCCGTCCATCAGCCAGAAGGCCAGCAGCCCCAGCAGGTAGCGCACGGCGAAGCTGACCACCAGACCGAGCACGACGGAGACCAGGAACAGCAGCCACCGCCACGGGTCCGAGGGCAGCGCCAGCTGGAAGGCCAGCGCCCCCGCCACGAGCGGGACCAGCCCGCGCCCCAGCAGTTGGAAGGCGGACCTGCCCAGGTCGGCCGCGAGCCACCACATCTGCAGGTCCGCGGGCCGGTAGAGGTCGACGGCGATGTCGCCGGTGCGGACCCGCTCCTGGATCTCCTCCTGGAACCCGCCGCCGATGAACGCCCCGGCCGCCAGCAGCGACTGGCTCACCCAGACGAAGGTCAGGGCCTGGGCCCGGTCGTAGCCGCCGAGCCCCGGGCGCTGGTCCCACAAGGCGGCGTACGTGAACGCGACGATGAACCCGAACACGGTATTGGTGAACACGCCCGCCGCGGTCGCCGCGCCGTAGGTGGCGTATCGCCGGAACCCGCCGGCCGCGACCGCCGCGTAGAGGCGCACTCTCTGGCGCACCGTATCCCCTCCGTTTTCCACGTCGTTCCTACGTCGGCCAAAGCGCGCGAGCTTAGTGCGGAGGGGCGAGCCACGCGACCGATTTACCCCTGTCCGGGGCGGTGGTCACCGGCCATCGGGTAGACACCATGAGGTACAGAAGTGGATATTTCGAACAGCGTCGAGGAGTCCTGGAGATGAGCGACCAGTCACCACCCGCGGGCTGGACCCCTCGCGACCCGGACACCCCGCCCGACGATCCCGCCGGTGCCGGTGGACCCTCCGGTGCCGGCGGACCGGGAGGACCCGGCGGGCCCGGCGGGAACGCCCGCCGCAGGCGGACCGCCCGACGGCGCCTCCTCCCCACCTGGCGCATGGTCCTCGGCGCCGTTCTGCTCCTGGCCCTCCTGATCGGCGGCGGCCTGGTGGCCGGCTACCTGCTGGTCGACATCCCGCCGGCCAACGCCGCCGCGACCGCGCAGTCCAACGTCTACCTCTACTCCGACGGCTCCCAGATCGCCCGCGACGGCGAGGTCAACCGCGTCAACGTGCCCCTCTCGCAGATCCCGCTGACCGTCCAGGAGGCCGTACTGGCCGCGGAGGACCGGGACTTCTACTCCGAACGGGCGGTGGACCCCAAGGCGATGGTCCGCGCCGCCTGGAACACGGCCACCGGCAAGGGCACCCAGTCCGGCTCGACGATCACCCAGCAGTACGTCAAGAACTACTACTTGGGCCAGGAACAGACGATCAAACGCAAGGCCAAGGAGTTCTTCATCGCGATCAAACTCGGCCGCGAGAAGTCCAAGGCGTACATCCTCGAGGGCTACCTGAACACCAGCTACTTCGGCCGCAGCGCCTACGGCATCCAGGCCGCGTCCCAGGCGTACTACGGCAAGGACGTCGGCAACCTCACCACCGCCGAGGGCGCCTACCTCGCCACCCTGCTCAACTCCCCCAGCGCGTTCGACGTCGTCTCCCACCCGCAGAGCCGCACCCGCGCCCTCGCCCGCTGGAACTACGTCCTCGACGGCATGCTCAAGAAGGGCTGGCTGCCCGCCGCCGAACGCGCGACCACCCGCTTCCCCGAGCCCGGCAAGGTCCGGGCCGCCGCCGGCCTCTCCGGCCAGCGCGGCTACCTCGTCGAAGCGATCAAGGAGTTCATCCTCGACCGCGAGATCCTCGACGACAAGACCCTCGCCGAGGGCGGCTACCACATCACGACCACCATCGACCGCCGCCGCCAGGCCGACTTCGTCGCAGCCGTCGAGGACCAGATGCTCGGCAAGCTCGACCCCGACGCACGCAAGGCGGACCGGGTGGTCCGGGCCGGCGGAGTCTCCATCGACCCGGCCACCGGCAAGGTCGTCGCCATGTACGGCGGGGTCGACTACACCAGGCAGTACGTGAACAACGCGACCCGGCACGACTACCAGGTCGCCTCCACCTTCAAGCCGTTCGTCTTCGCGGCCGCCGTCGAGAACGGCTCCCGCACCCAGGACGGCCGTCGGATCACCCCCCACACCGTCTACAACGGCGACAACGAACGACCCGTCGTCGGCGGCCGGATCCGCTTCGCCCCGGAGAACGAGGGACAGATCTCCTACGGGAACATCACCGTCACCACCGCCACCGACCTCTCCGTGAACGCCGTCTACGCGCAGATGGCCGTCGACGTCGGCACCGCCAGGGTCAAGAAGACCGCCATCGACCTCGGCATCCCCGAGGACACCCCGAACTTCGTGGTCGGCCCGGCCATGGCGCTCGGCACCCTCCAGGCCAGCGTCCTCGACATGACCCAGGCCTACGCGACCCTCGCCGACCACGGCCGCCGCACCCCGTACACCTTCCTGGAGGAGATCGCGAAGGGCGGCGACAAGATCGCCCTGCCCGAGCGCCACTCCGTCCAGGCCATCAGCCGCGAGGCCGCCGACACCACCACGTCCATGCTGGTCAGCGTCGTGGACAACGGCACCGGTACGGCGGCCCTCACCGCCGGCCACCCGGCCGCGGGCAAGACCGGCACCGGTGAACTGGACCGCTCGGCGTGGTTCGCGGCCTACACCCCGAACCTCGTCACGGTGGTCGCCATGATGGGCCAGGACCCCGACACCGGCACCCTGGAGTCGCTGTACGGGGCGCTCGGCGAGTCCCGCATCGGCGGTGGCGGCTACCCGGCCCGGATCTGGGCCGCGTACACGAAGACCGCGCTGGAGGGAACCGACCCCGTGGACTTCGAACTCGACCTCCAGCCGGGCGCCGCGCAGCACCCGCCGCCGCCCTCCACGCAGTCGGACCCGCCGCAGGAGACGCCGGGCGACGGCACCCCGTCCCCTCCCCGGCGGCCGACCCCGCCGTCCGGCGGCCAGGACTCCGGCGGACAGGACTCCGGCGGCCGCACGCAGGACGGCCGGGACAACGGGGGCCAGAACGGCGGGGGCGGCGACGACGGCGGCCGCACGCAGGGCGGCCGGGACCCCGGAGGCCGGACCCAGGGCGGCCAGGACGACGGCGGCACCAGCCAGGGCGACGAGGGCGGCACCACCACGGGCACCCAGGGCGGGGCCGGTTCGGGCGGCTGGGACGGCGGCGGGGTCTTCGGGGGCCCGCGCCCGCCGTCCGCGTTCCTGGAGTAGCCGCAGACTCAGTGACCGGAGGTCGCCTTCAGCCCCACCACGGCGACCAGCAGCAGGCAGATGAAGAAGATCCGGGCGGCGGTGACGGGCTCACCCAGCACCGCCATACCGAGCACGGCCGCACCGGCGGCACCGATGCCCACCCACACCCCGTACGCGGTGCCGATGGGCAGGGTCTTCGCGGCGTAGGACAGCAGCACCATGCTCGCCACGATCCCGGCCCCCGTGAACACACTGGGCCACAGCCGGGTGAAGCCCTCGGTGAACTTCATGCCGATCGACCAGCCGACTTCGAGCAGACCGGCGACGAGAAGAAGAACCCAGGCCATGACGGCACCTCCGAGACATCGAGCGATACGGGGTGCGTCGTCTTTGCGTACCCGGTACGGCGCGTCTCGTCGGGTTCTCACCCACCGTAGCAAAGGACAGCGAAAAGGGCCGGTGACCCGGGCCACCAGCCCTTGCGCGCAGCCATCGGTCCGGTCAGAGGTACAGCCCGGTGGAGTCGTCCGACCCCTCCAGCCGCTCCGCGGCCACGGCGTGCAGGTCCCGCTCGCGCATCAGCACGTACGTCGCACCGCGCACCTCGACCTCGGCACGGTCCTCGGGGTCGTACAGCACCCGGTCCCCGGGCTCGACGGTCCGGACGTTCTGTCCGACCGCGACGACCTCGGCCCAGGCCAGCCGCTTGCCCACGGCGGCCGTCGCCGGGATGAGGATGCCGCCGCCGGAGCGCCGCTCGCCCTCGGGCAGGTCGGACTTCACGAGCACGCGGTCGTGCAGCATGCGGATGGGCAGCTTGTCGTGGGTGGTGTTCTCGCTCACGCCACGAACCTACCTGCCCGCGCCCGTCCCGTACCGCGCAGGGTCATCCGCGCTTGTGGCGCGCCGAGACGAGGAGCAGCCCGACCAGACCGGCCGCGACCAGCGCCACGGGCACGATGCGCTCCAGACGCGGGCTGCCGTCCGGGTGGCGCAGGCCGTCCCGCACGTCCGTCACGACGCGGTTCACCGTGGCGAACGCCCGCCCCGCGGTCTGGTCGACGGTCGAGGCGACCCGGGCCCGCGCGTCCCCGATGATCGTCTGCGGGTGCATGCGCACGCCGATCTCGTCGAGCGTCTCGGCGAGCTGCTCGCGGCGGCGGACGATGTCCGCCTCGATCTGTGCGGGGGTCCTGGCTTCCGACACCGCGCTGCCTCCGTCGTCGTGGTCGTGATCGTGTGGGGGCGTAGTCCGCCGTGAACAGTCTGTCAGCTTAGTCTCGTGACGTACCGATCCCCTCCCGAGGAGACTGTCAGATGAGCGAGCGACTGCAGCCGGGCGACACCGCCCCCGCCTTCACCCTGCCCGACGCGGACGGCAACGAGGTCTCGCTCGCCGACCACAAGGGCCGCAAGGTCATCGTCTATTTCTACCCCGCCGCCCTGACGCCGGGCTGCACGAAGCAGGCGTGCGACTTCACGGACAACCTGGACGCCCTGGCCACGGCCGGCTACGACGTCATCGGCGTCTCCCCCGACAAGCCGGAGAAGCTCGCGAAGTTCCGGGAGAAGGAACACCTGAAGGTCACCCTGGTCGGCGACCCGGAGAAGGAGACGCTGGCGGCGTACGGGGCGTTCGGCGAGAAGAAGCTCTACGGCAAGACGGTCACGGGCGTCATCCGCTCGACGGTGGTCGTGGACGAGGAGGGCAAGGTCGAGCACGCCTTCTACAACGTGAAGGCGACGGGCCACGTAGCCAAGATCATCAAGGACCTGGGCATCTGACCCCTGCCCCCGTCCTCCCGGAGCGGGCCGCCCCTGACCAGGGGCGGCCCGCTCCGGTTATCGGACGAACCAACACACATCCATAAGGGATCCCCACGCGGACATCGCACCTGCTGTCGCGGAGTCGGAGAGCAGGGCAGCGTCATGCGCGCCCTCGGCCTCCATCCGTTCGACGGAGCCGCGCGCGCCAGAGCACGGCGAAGCATCGAGGAGTACGGCCTGTCGACCGACCACTTCACCGGTCAGGGCCACACCGTCGGCAGCCGCTCTCCTGCACGCCGGTCCGCCGGAGAGATCCTCAGGCGGCTCGAGACCGGTTCCTCACGTACCAAGACGGCGACACTCCGCCGGGCCCTGGATGACGTCGGAGTTCCTCACGTCTGCGCGGAGTGCGGCATCGGGGACATCTGACGGGGCCGACGACTCGTCCTTGAGATCGACCACGTCAACGGCGACAGGCTGGACAACCGCCTGTCGAACCTTCGCCATTTGTGCCCGTCGTGCCACAGCCGGACTCCGAGCTTCGCCAAGCGATCGGGGAAGGCCATCCCTTCGCAACGAACTGCCCTCCACGACCAGTAAGGTGGTCGCACGGGTCCGTACCCCAGCTGGCTAGAGGGCGCCGGTTTAGGTCCGGTGTGTCGTGGGTTCGAGTCCCACCGGGCCCACGACGAAGGGGCGGTATTCCTCCTGCGGGGAACACCGCCCTTCGGCGTATCCGGGGTCAGGGCAGCAGGGCTCGGATGAAGGGGACCAGGGCTCGGAAGGCCTGGCCGCGGTGGGAGATGGCGTTCTTCTCGGCCGCGGTGAGTTCCGCGCAGGTGCGGGTCTCGCCCAGGGGCTGGAGGATCGGGTCGTAGCCGAAGCCGCCCGTGCCCGAGGGGGTGTGGCGCAGGGTGCCCAGGAGGCGGCCCTCCACGACGCGTTCGGTGCCGTCCGGCAGGGCCAGGGCCGCCGCGCAGAAGAAGTGGGCGCTGCGGTTCTCGTCGGCGATGTCGCCGAGCTGCGCCAACAGCAGCTCCAGGTTGGCCCGGTCGTCGCCGTGGCGGCCGGCCCAGCGCGCGGAGAAGATGCCGGGGGCGCCGTTCAGGACGTCCACGCACAGGCCGGAGTCGTCGGCGACCGCCGGGAGGCCGGTGGCCTGGGCCAGGGCGTGGGCCTTGAGGAGGGCGTTCTCGGCGAAGGTGACGCCGGTCTCCTTGACGTCGGGGATCTCCGGGTACGCGTCCGCGCCGACCAGCCCGTGGGGCAGGCCGGCGTCGGCGAGGATGGCGCGCAGTTCGGAGACTTTGCCCGCGTTGCGGGTCGCGAGGATCAGGCGGCTGGGCGTCGAGGTCATGCCCTCATTATCCCGGGGTGCAGACCTTGGAGATCTCGCTCGCCGCGTCCGCGACCGGCTGGATGTCCGGGACGGTGTTGCCGCTGTCGATGGCGGTGCGGACGTTCTTGACGGCCGTGTTCATCGAGTCGATGGCCTTGCCGAGGTCGGCGTTGTCCGTCTGGTCGCCGATCTTCTTGAGGTTGGTCTCGATCTGGTCGAGTGCGTTCTTGGCGTCCTGGGGGCTGTTGCCCGCCTGGGAGACGGCCTGCTGGAGGTCGTTGGCGCCGTCCGTGATGGCGACCGCCGTGTTCGCGCAGTCCATCGCCGTGGAGATGGCGTCGCAGGCGGTGAGGGCCGGGACGGTCAGGACGGCTGCCACGGCTACTGCCGCTATGCGGAGCTTCATGCGGTTCTCCCGAGTGGACGTGTACGAGTACGTGGGCGGACGGCGGCGGACATGGGCGGGCGCACGGTGGTGTCACCGTGCGCCCGCGCCCAGGTCCCCGCGCCCGTTGCCCGTAGGGACGCCGGGCGGTGTCCGGCGGTTGCCGACGGGGGCCGACGGGTGCTGACGACTGCCGGCAGTTGCCGACGGGTGCCGACTACAGGCCGAGCGCGCCCCGCTGGATGGCTTCGAGGTCCGCGCAGCCGCCGGCGGCGAGGTCGAGGAGGGCGTTCAGTTCCTTGCGGTCGAAGGGCTCGCCCTCGGCGGTGCCCTGGACCTCGACGAAGCGGCCGTCGCCGGTGCAGACCACGTTCATGTCGGTCTCGGCGCGCACGTCCTCCTCGTAGCAGAGGTCGAGGAGCGGGACGCCGTCGACGATGCCGACGCTGACGGCGGCGACGGTTCCGGTGAGGGGCTTGCGGCCGGCCTTGATCAGCTTCTTCTGCTGGCCCCAGGCGACGGCGTCGGCGAGGGCGACGTAGGCGCCGGTGATGGCGGCGGTGCGGGTGCCGCCGTCGGCCTGGAGGACGTCGCAGTCCAGGACGATGGTGTTCTCGCCGAGGGCCTTGTAGTCGATGACGGCGCGCAGCGAGCGGCCGATGAGGCGGGAGATCTCGTGGGTGCGGCCGCCGATCTTGCCGCGGACGGATTCGCGGTCGCCGCGGGTGTTGGTGGAGCGCGGCAGCATCGAGTACTCGGAGGTGACCCAGCCCTCGCCGCTGCCCTTGCGCCAGCGCGGGACGCCTTCGGTGAAGGAGGCGGTGCAGAAGACCTTGGTGTCTCCGAAGGAGATGAGGACGGAGCCCTCGGCGTGCTTGCTCCATCCGCGTTCGATGGTGACCGGGCGGAGCTGTTCGGGCGTACGGCCGTCGATGCGAGACATGTTTCCGAGCCTAGTGGGTGGCGGGGTGGTGTCCTGCCGGTCGGGCCGGATCGGGACACCCCTGCGCGAAGACCCCGTCCGGGGTGCGGGACGGGGTCTTCGGGAGCTCGGTTTCGTTCGGGCCGAGCGGCCCGGACTCAGGGAGTCCGGATCACATCATGTCTTCGATGTCGGCGGCGATCGGGTCGGCGTCGGTGCCGATGACGACCTGGACCGCGGTGCCCATCCGGACGACGCCGTGGGCGCCGGCGGCCTTGAGGGCGGCTTCGTCGACGAGGTCGGGGTTGATGACCTCGGTGCGCAGGCGGGTGATGCAGCCCTCGACCTCTTCGATGTTCTCGATGCCGCCGAGCCCGGCGACGATCTTCTCAGCCTTGGTGGCCATGTGTTTCTCCCTGAGTGATACGAAGAACGAGTCTCAGCGGCCGGAACCTGGAGCCCTCCGCACGGCCCGCTTTGTCACGGTAACGCACGGTTGGCCCATCTACGCGAGCGCGTGTCCGGTCCCTGTCGAATGATGACGATCAGCAGCAACCTGCCCACAACTGGTCTACACCAGTGTGCACGCAACTGCTGCCGCTTCCAAAAATCCGGGGCCGGTCAGGGAGACGCCGATGAGTGCGAGCAGCGCCGCCGCAGTACCGCGACCGTCGCGGCGCAACACCCTTTACCAGGGGCTGCAGAAGATGGGGCGGAGCCTGCAGCTGCCCATCGCGGTCCTGCCGGCGGCCGGCATCCTGAACCGGCTGGGGCTGATCGACGCCGAGGGCACCGGTGTGTGGCCCCAGATCGCCAAGGTCATGGCCGCCGCGGGTGGCGCGCTGCTCAACGCGGACCTCGGTCTGCCGCTCCTGTTCTGTGTCGGCGTCGCGATCGGGATGGCCAAGAAGGCGGACGGCTCGACGGCGCTGGCGGCGGTGGCCGGCTTCCTCGTCTACCGCAGTGTGCTGCGCGCGTTCCCCGTGCCCTGCCCGGACGGCACGAAGGACGTGGGGGGCGGCTGCCTGGGGCCGGACGACACCTTCGCCCAATACACCTTCCAGAACCCGGGGGTGTTCGGCGGCATCGTCATGGGCCTGCTGGCCGCCTGGTTCTGGCAGCGCTACCACCGGGTGAAGCTGGTGGACTGGCTCGGCTTCTTCAACGGCCGCCGGCTCGTCCCGATCATCATGGCCTTCGTGGCGATCGCGTTCGCCGCGCTCTGCCTCTGGGTCTGGCCGCCGATCGGTGCCGCGCTGGAGGCCTTCTCCGACTGGCTGGTGGGCCTGGACTACTGGGGTGCGGGAATCTTCGGCATCGCGAACCGCGCGCTGCTGGTGATCGGCCTGCACCAGTTCCTGAACGTGCCGGTGTGGTTCCAGTTCGGCAGTTACACCAAGCCCAACGGCGAGGTGGTGCACGGCGACATCAACATGTTCCTCAGCGGCGACCCGGATGCGGGCCTGTTCCTGACCGGTTTCTTCCCGATCATGATGTTCGCCCTGCCGGCGGCGGCCCTGGCGATCACGCACTGCGCGAAGCCCCAGCGGCGCAAGGAGGTCGGCGGGCTGATGCTGTCGGTGGCGCTGACCTCGTTCGTCACCGGGATCACCGAACCGCTGGAGTACTCCTTCCTCTTCGTCGCGCCGGCGCTGTACGCGGTGCACGCGGTGCTGACGGGCGTGTCCATGGCGGTGACGTGGGCGTTCGGCGTCCATGACGGCTTCAGCTTCTCGGCGGGTCTGATCGACTACGTCATCAACTGGGGGCTGGCCACCAAGCCCTGGCTGATCATTCCTATCGGACTGGGCTTCGCCGTCGTCTATTACGCGGTCTTCCGCTTCGCGATCACGAAGTTCGACATCCCCACTCCGGGCCGGGAGTCGGACGAGGAGATCGAGGCGATGCAGGCCGAGAACACCAAGGCCTGAGGGCGCTTCGGAACAGGGCCCCGACCCGCCCGTCAAGGGCCCTCGGATCACGATCCGGGGGCCTTTCGCACGCCCCGTCACATGTGACCCAGGCCACAGGAAAACGAAGGTTCCTTATCTATCCCTCACCGTGCTACAACTGGTCTACACCACGATTGGTGTAGACCACGACCGCTTCCCCCGGCGGCGTGTTCCCCCCTTTCTGAGACGTCGCCGTCCCCCAGGCTCCAGGCCCCTTGGCGGCGCCTTGCTCCCCGGAGGAAGTTATGAGTACGGCTACTGACGCCGCTGCGCCGCCCGCCAAGAAGCGAGGAGCGGGCCTGATCCAGGGTCTGCAGAAGGTCGGCCGCAGCCTCCAGCTGCCCATCGCCGTCCTGCCCGCCGCCGGCATCCTGATGCGTCTCGGCCAGCCGGACGTCTTCGGCAAGGACGGCCTCGGCTGGGGCAAGGTCGCCACGGTGTTCGCCACCGCCGGTGACGCCGTCTTCGCGAACCTGCCGCTGCTGTTCTGCATCGGTGTGGCCATCGGCTTCGCCAAGAAGGCGGACGGTTCCACGGCGCTCGCCGCGCTCGTCGGCTTCCTCGTCTACAAGAACGTCCTCACCGCCTTCCCGGTGACCGAGGCCGTCATCAACACGACCGAGAACAAGGGTGTCGACGTCGCCGCGACGTACAACAACCCGGGTGTTCTCGGCGGCATCGTCATGGGTCTGCTCGCCGCGGTCCTGTGGCAGCGCTACCACCGCACCAAGCTGGTGGACTGGCTCGGCTTCTTCAACGGCCGTCGGCTCGTCCCGATCATCATGGCCTTCGTCGGTGTCTTCGCCGGTGTGTTCTTCGGTCTGGTCTGGGAGCCGATCGGCGAGGTCATCTCCAACTTCGGTGAGTGGATGACCGGCCTGGGCGCCGCGGGCGCCGGTGTCTTCGGTGCCATCAACCGTGCGCTGATCCCGATCGGCATGCACCAGTTCGTCAACACCGTCGCCTGGTTCCAGATCGGTGACTTCACCAACGCCGCCGGCGAGGTCGTCCACGGTGACCTGAACCGCTTCTTCGCCGGTGACCCGGACGCCGGTCTGTTCATGACGGGCTTCTTCCCGATCATGATGTTCGGCCTCCCGGCCGCCGCCCTGGCCATCGCGCACACCGCCCGCCCGGAGCGCCGCAAGGCCGTCACCGGCATGATGGTCTCGCTCGCGCTCACCTCGTTCGTCACCGGTGTCACCGAGCCCATCGAGTTCTCCTTCATGTTCATCGCGCCGGTGCTGTACGCGATCCACGCGATCCTGACCGCCCTCTCCATGGCGATCACCTGGGCGCTCGGGGTCCACGCGGGCTTCACCTTCTCCGCGGGTCTGATCGACCTCGGCCTCGGCTGGAGCAAGGCGACCAACCCCTGGATGATCATCCCGATCGGTCTGGTCTTCGGAGCCGTCTACTACTTCGGGTTCCGCTTCGCGATCACCAAGTTCAACCTCCCCACGCCGGGCCGCGAGTCCGACGAGGAGCTGGCCGAGATGGAGAAGGCCGAGGCCAAGTAGGCCCCGCACCATCGCCGAAGCCCCCGCTCTCCCTTCCGGGAGGGCGGGGGCTTCTTCGTACTGCAGCGCGGTGGGGCGGTGTTGCGGGTGCTCAGACCTCGTAGACCGCGCCCGCGTACGCCAGGTCGACCGGGCCGTCGTAGACCGCGCGGGCGTCGGCGAGGTTCTGCGCGGGGTCCGTCCACGGCGGGATGTGGGTGAGGACGAGCCGCCCGACGCCGCCGGCGTGCGCGTACTCGCCGGCCTCGCGGCCGTTGAGGTGGAGGTCCGGGATGTCCTCCTTGCCGTGCGTGAAGGACGCCTCGCACAGGAAGAGGTCGACGCCCTCGGCGAGCCGGCCCAGCTCGGGGCAGGCGCCGGTGTCCCCGGAGTACGTGAGCGAGCGGCCGCCGTGCTCGACGCGGATGGCGTACGACTCGACGGGGTGCGCGACCCGCTCGGTGCGGACCTGGAAGGGGCCGATCTCGAAGGACCCCGGCTTCAGGGTGCGGAAGTCGAAGACCTCGCTCATCGACCGCTCGTCCGGGACGTCGTCGTAGGCCGTGGTCAGGCGCTTCTCGGTGCCCTCGGGACCGAAGACGGGGATGGTGCCGCAACGGCCGCCCTCATGGCGGTAGAAGCGGGCGACGAAGTACGCGCACATGTCGATGCAGTGATCGGCGTGCAGATGGCTCAGGAAGATCGCGTCGAGGTCGTAGAGCCCGCAGTGGCGCTGGAGATCGCCGAGGGCGCCGTTGCCCATGTCGAGCAGCAGCCGGAAGCCGTCGGCCTCGACGAGGTAGCTCGAACAGGCCGATTCCGCGGACGGGAACGACCCCGAACAGCCGACGACGGTGAGCTTCATGGAGCGTGAACCTCCGTGGACGGTCCGTGGACGGAATGCGGGCCGTGCGTGGGTCGAGCGTAAGGCGCGAAACGTCCGGTCGCTCCTCCGCGGCAGGCCGTTGTGGGGGGAATCACCTGCGCTGTCACCCGGGGGAGCGACGGTGGGCTCGGACGTTGCCGTGCCGGGGCCTTCCCGCACGGCTACGGTCGAAACATGGACACGTCCTGGTGGCCCGCCGTGGCCGCGGTCGTGGCCCTGGCATTGGTGATGCTGATCGCCGGGGGGCGCCTGGGCGTCCCCCGCCGCCCCCCGCCCGCGCACGGCACCGGCCGGCCGCCGCACCCGCAGCCCGGTGAACTGTGGACCCTGGCGGACGGCCGGACCTGCCTGGTCCTGGGAGTGGGCCCGGTACGCGAGCACCGGGCGCGGGTCGCGTGGATCACCGCGAAGTACCACGACCGGCGGGCCGGGGTGATCCCGCTGCCCCCGGGGACGGTGGGGGCGCAGGGGCGGGCGGCCTTCCTGGAGGCGGACCGGCCCGACGAGGTGTCGCTGTGGGACTTCCGGACGCGGCTGGGGATGCTGGACCCCGCGATCTGGGACGAGGTCAAGGGACTGGGAGGCGGTCGGTGATGCCGGAGATCCGCTTGCGGCGCGTGTACGACCCGCCGGAGCCGGAGACGGACGGGCTGCGGGTCCTCGTGGACCGGCTCTGGCCGCGGGGCCTGTCGAAGGCGGCGGCGGAGGTGGACGAGTGGCCGAAGGCGGTCACTCCGTCGACGGAGCTGCGCAAGTGGTTCCACGACGGGGGCTCGGCCGGTGAGTTCCGGCAGCGGTACGAGGCGGAGCTGGCGGAGCCGGAGGCGGTGGCGGAGCTGGATCGCCTGCGCGGGCTGGCCGGGGGTGGACCGGTGACCCTGCTGACTGCCGTCAAGGACCCGGGCTCCAGCCACGCCGCCGTCCTGGCGGAACACCTTTCGGGCTGACCGGCCCGGCCGCTGCGCGGAGCTCCTCCCCGCCCCGCCCTGCGCGGAGCTCCGCCCCGCCCTTCCGCGCCGTCCCGGGCTCCGCCCGGACCCGGTCCTCGAACGCCGGACGGGCTGGAATTCGAGCCCGGGGGCGTTCGAGGCGCCGGGTCAGCGGTGTGGGCTAGGCCCAGAGCTGGCCCTGGAGGACTTCGATGGCTTCCTCCGTGGTCGCCGCGGTGTAGACGCCGGTCGAGAGGTACTTCCAGCCGCCGTCGGCCACGACGAAGACGATGTCGGCGCTCTCGCCCGCGGCCACCGCCTTGCGGCCGACACCGATCGCCGCGTGCAGGGCGGCGCCCGTGGAGACGCCCGCGAAGATGCCCTCCTGCTGGAGCAGCTCCCGCGTACGGGTGACCGCGTCGGAGGATCCCACCGAGTAGCGGGTGGTGAGCACGGAGGCGTCGTACAGCTCGGGGACGAAGCCCTCGTCCAGGTTGCGCAGGCCGTACACGAGGTCGTCGTAGCGCGGCTCGGCCGCGACGATCTTCACTCCGGGGACGTGCTCGCGCAGGTAGCGCCCGACGCCCATCAGGGTGCCGGTGGTGCCCAGGCCGGCCACGAAGTGGGTGATCGACGGGAGGTCGGCGAGGATTTCCGGGCCGGTGGTGGCGTAGTGCGCGCCCGCGTTGTCGGGGTTGCCGTACTGGTAGAGCATCACCCAGTCCGGGTGCTCCGCGGCCAGTTCCTTGGCCACCCGGACTGCGGTGTTGGAGCCGCCGGCGGCCGGCGACGAGATGATCTCGGCTCCCCACATGGCCAGCAGGTCGCGCCGCTCCTGGCTGGTGTTCTCCGGCATCACGCACACGATGCGGTAGCCCTTGAGCTTGGCCGCCATCGCCAGGGAGATGCCGGTGTTGCCCGAGGTGGGCTCCAGGATGGTGCAGCCGGGTCGGAGCCGGCCGTCCTTCTCGGCCTGCTCGACCATGTGGAGCGCGGGGCGGTCCTTGATCGAGCCGGTCGGGTTGCGGTCCTCGAGCTTGGCCCAGATCCGGACGTCGTCCGAGGGCGAGAGCCGGGGCAGCCGGACGAGCGGCGTGTTGCCGACCGCGGCCAGGGGGGAGTCGTAGCGCATTACTTCGATCCGCCGGCCACGGCCGGGAGGATGGTGACGTTGTCGCCGTCCTTGAGGGCGGTGGAGATGCCGTCGAGGAAGCGGACGTCCTCGTCGTTGAGGTAGACGTTCACGAAGCGGCGCAGCTGGCCGCCGTCGACGATGCGCTCCTCGATGCCCTTGTGCCGGGTCTCCAGGTCCGCGAAGAGGTCGGCGAGCGTGGCGCCCTCACCGTTCACGGCCTTCTCGCCGTCGGTGTAGGTGCGGAGGATGGTGGGGATGCGGACCTCGATGGCCATGGCTGGGCTCCAGTCGTCAGGGCGTGGGCGTGGCAAGTGTGCGTGGGAAAACGGGCGCGCGTTCGTGCGGGCCCCCGCGCGAGAGGGCTCTGGTGCTCAGGCGGCAGGACAGATGGCGCTGGCGAGGCGGCACAGGTCGACGTGCAGCCGGGCCACGAGCAGCAGCCTGCCGGGCGTCTCGATGCTCACGTCGTGGGGAACCATGCGGTCATGTTAACGATTCCCGGTCCCCGGTTTGGAGTGTGATCCCGCATCGTGGACGCCATCTGCTCACATGGTGGTCAGTAGGCTGCTACGACCTGCACTTCTTCCTCGGTGATCACGCCGTCGACGATCCGGTACGAGCGGAACTGGAAGTCTCCGAGCCCGTCCTTGTCGGCCGTCGAGACCAGCACGTAGTGGGCTCCGGGCTCGTTCGCGTACGTGACGTCGGTGCGCGAGGGGTAGGCCTCGGTGGCGGTGTGCGAGTGGTAGACGATCACCGGCTCCTCGTCGCGGTCGTCCATCTCGCGGTAGAGCTTCAGGAGGTCCTTCGAGTCGAACTCGTAGAACGTGGGCGAGCGGGCCGCGTTGAGCATCGGGATGAACCGCTCGGGGCGGCCGGTGCCCGCCGGGCCGGCCACGACACCGCACGCCTCGTCGGGGTGGTCCTGGCGGGCGTGCTCGACGATCCGGTCGTACAGGGCCTGGGTGAGGGTCAGCATGAGCGACAGGATAAGCAGACGGGCCCTCCCGTACCGAGGAGTGGTACGGAAGGGCCCGCATGGTGGACAGGGTGTCCACGGGAGCAGGGCCCCCGGCCGCGGCAGGCGGCCGGGAACCGCTGCTAGGAGGCCTTGGTGAAGGCCGCGCCGCGCGGGTCGCGGTTCTTCATCACCAGGTAGGAGACGCCCAGGACGGCGCCCCACAGCGGCGCGCAGTACAGCGAGACGCGCGCGTCCTTGTCGGCGCCCATCATCACGATGACCATGCCGATGAAGGCCAGGGCGAACCAGCTCGTGTACGGGGCGCCGGGCGCCTTGAACTTCGAGCCGGGCAGCTCGCCGCGGTCGGCCTTGGCCCGGTAGCGGATCTGGCAGACCAGGATCATGATCCAGGCCCACATGCCGGAGATGGTGGCGAAGGAGACGACGTAGTCGAAGGCCTTGCCGGGGGCGACGTAGTTGATCCAGACGCCCACGAGCATCAGCGCGGCGGAGAAGGTGGTGCCGATGAGCGGGGTGCCGCTCTTGGTGAGCCGGGTGAAGACCTTCGGGCCCTGACCGTTGAGCGCGAGGTCGCGCAGCATGCGGCCGGTGGAGTACATGCCGGAGTTGCAGGAGGACAGGGCGGCGGTCAGGACGACGAAGTTGACGATCGCGGCGCCGACGCCCAGGCCCATGCGCTCGAAGGCGGCGACGAAGGGCGAGACGCCCGGCTGGAAGTGCGTCCACGGGACGACCGAGAGGATCATGATGAGCGCGCCGACGTAGAAGACGGCGATGCGCCACGGCACGGTGTTGATGGCCTTGGGCAGGGTCTTCTCGGGGTCCTTGGACTCGCCGGCGGTGACGCCGACCAGCTCGACCGCGAGGAAGGCGAACATCACGATCTGCAGGGTCATCAGCGTGCCGCCGATGCCCTTGGGGAAGAAGCCGCCGTCGTTCCAGAGGTTGGCGACGGTGGCGGTCTCGGCGGCGTCGGAGAAACCGATGGTGAGGATGCCGGCGCAGATCAGGATCATGCCGACGATGGCGGTGACCTTGACCATGGAGAACCAGAACTCCAGCTCACCGAAGAGCTTCACGGAGATCAGGTTGGCGCCGTAGAGGATGACCGTGAAGATCAGCGCGTAGGCCCACTGCGGGAAGCTGTCGTGGGTCCAGTACGCCATGTACTGCGCGGCGGCGGTGACCTCGGTGATGCCCGTGACCACCCAGAACAGCCAGTACGTCCAGCCGGTGACGTAGCCCCAGAACGGGCCCAGGAACTCGCGGGCGTAGTCCGAGAAGGAACCGGAGACGGGCCGGTACATGAGCAGCTCGCCCAGGGCCCGCATGATGAAGAAGATGACCAGGCCCGCGATCGCGTACGCCAGGATCAGGCTGGGGCCGGCCTTCGAGATCGCCTTGCCGGCGCCCAGGAAGAGGCCGGTGCCGATGGCTCCGCCGATCGCGATCATCTGGATCTGGCGGGCGCCGAGCGTGCGGTGGTACCCCTCGCCGCCGTCGCCCTGAGTGCCCTCGCCGGGCGTGTTGCCGTGCTGCTCGACCTGCACTGAGGTCATGTCTGGTGCGCCTTTCTCCACGCCGACCCGCGCCTTCATTGGCTGCGGATCGGGTCCTCGATCCCCCCGGATACGGATGGAGTTGCACGCCGGCGGTCTGCCGGTTCAAGCGGGCCGGGAGACATGGGTGGCGTCCCGTCGGCGGTCGTGAAGATTTATCACGTGCTTACGGCCGCCCGAGGGGGAGAAATGTGGTGCACAGCATCAAAATTTCCGGACAAACTTCTGTGATCATGACAGATCACCGCATGGCGGTGATCTGATCGTTATCCGGATTTGAGGATCCGCTGAGCGAACACCGTTCCCTCTTGAGGTTCCTCAGAGGGTTTCGATCAAGGATTCCTGGAGTCCGCCGAGCCACAGGTACGCCATCACCATGGGCTTGCGCGGGTCGTCGTCCGGCAGCCGGAAGAGGGCCGCACTCTCGTCGTCCTCGGTGATGTCGAGCCGGGCGGCGAGGGTCAGGCGCAGGTCGTTGAGCCCGCCCAGCCAGCGCAACGGCAGCTCACCGGTCAGTTCCAGCACGGCGGCCCCGTCGGCGGCCGGGGTGAGCGCGTCGAGGCTGCGCACGAGGGCGAGGGCGTCGTCGCGCTTGCGGGCGCGCAGGTCGTTCTCGGTGTAGCGGCGGAACTCCGCCGACCGGGCCCTGGTCTCGGCCGGGTCCACGCCCTCGTCGCCCGCGCCGTCCGGGGAGCCGTAGGCGTCGGGGAAGAGCCGGGCCAGCGCCGGGTCGGACGGGGGCTCGGTGGGGCCTTCGGCGAACAGCGCGGCGAGGGGATCGGCGTCCTCGGCGGGCTCGGGTTCGCCGGGACCGATCAGCTCCAGCATCTGGACCGCCAGGGAGCGCAGGATGGAGATCTCGATCTCGTCCAGCGCGATGGCGGCGCCGCCGTCCTTGAGGGACTCGAACATCCCGGTGGACCGGCCCATCAGGTGCGGTCCTGGGAGAGGGTCGCCCACAGGCCGTAGCCGTGCATGGCCTGCACGTCGCGCTCCATTTCCTCGCGGGTGCCGCTCGAGACGACCGCCCGCCCCTTGTGATGGACGTCGAGCATCAGCTTGTGCGCCACGTCCTTCGAGTATCCGAAGTACGCCTGGAACACGTACGCCACGTAGCTCATGAGGTTGACCGGGTCGTTGTGCACCAGGGTCACCCAGGGAACGTCAGGTTCCGGGACCGCGAAGGTCTCTTCGGCCGACTCAGTGCGTTCGATCTCAATGGGAGCAACACTCACTCGTCCCATGCTGCCACCGTGACGGGCCCGTTGCACAAACGGGACCCACATCTCGTCACTTTGACGAAATGTGCGCTAGCATCGCCGCCATGAACCCTGCGGACCTGGGCCTGCCGGTGGACGTGCCGTCGACAGCGCTCTTCACGGACCATTACGAGCTCACGATGTTGCAGGCCGCCCTGGCCAACGGCACCGCCGACCGCCGCTCGGTCTTCGAGGTGTTCACCCGGCGGCTCCCCGAGGGGCGCCGCTACGGGGTGGTCGCGGGGACCGGCCGGGTGCTGGACGCGGTGGAGAACTTCCGCTTCGACAGCGCGGTGCTGGAGTTCCTGCGCGAGCGGGCCGTCGTCGACATGCGGACGCTGGACTGGCTGGCCTCGTACCGCTTCTCCGGCGACATCTGGGGCTACCCCGAGGGCGAGGTCTACTTCCCCGGCTCTCCGGTCCTGCGGGTGGAGGGCAGCTTCGCCGAGTGCGTGCTGCTGGAGACGGTGATCCTGTCGATCCTGAACCACGACTCGGCGATCGCCGCGGCCGCCTCCCGGATGTCCTCGGCGGCCGGGGACCGGCCGCTGATCGAGATGGGCGCCCGGCGCACGCACGAGCTGGCGGCCGTGGCCGCGTCGCGGGCCGCGTACGTGGGCGGCTTCACCTCCACCTCGGACCTGGCGGCCGGCTTCCGGTACGGGATCCCCACCGTCGGCACCAGCGCGCACGCCTTCACCCTGGTCCACGACAGCGAGCGGGACGCCTTCACGGCGCAGGTGGCCTCCCTGGGCCGCGGCACCACGCTCCTGGTGGACACGTACGACGTGGCCGAGGCCGTGCGCACCGCCGTCGAGGTGGCGGGCACCGACCTGGGAGCCGTGCGGATCGACTCCGGGGACCTGCTGCTGGTGGCCCACCGGGTGCGCCAGCAGCTGGACGAGCTGGGGGCGACCTCGACGAAGATCGTCGTCACCTCGGACCTGGACGAGTACGCCATCGCCTCGCTGGCGGCCGCTCCGGTGGACGCGTACGGCGTGGGCACGCAGCTGGTCACCGGCAGCGGCCACCCGACGTGCTCGATGGTCTACAAGCTGGTGGCGCGTGCCACCTCGGCGGACCCGAAGGCGGCACTGGTCCCGGTGGCCAAGAAGTCCACGGGCGGCAAGACGTCCATCGGCGGCCGCAAGTGGGCGGCGCGGCGGCGGGACGCCGACGGGGTGGCGGAGGCGGAGGTGATCGGCGTGGGCCCGGTTCCGTCGGCCCTGGCCGACCGGCAGCTGCTGACGCACCTGGTCAAGGCCGGCGAGGTGGTCGCCCGCGAGCCGCTGGAGACGGCCCGCGACCGCCACCGCGCGGCGCGCGCGGGTCTGCCGCTGTCGGCGACCCAGCTGTCGAGGCGGAGGGCCGCGGCTCGTACTGGACGTACGTGCGCGGTCCGACAACGCGGCGAGGTGCCGTGCCGGGCGTCGCGACCCGGTGAACTGTCCGGTCACAGCACTAGCCCTGCGGGCGCCCGGCAGGAGGGGCGGGGGCTCCCCACCCGGACCCCCGCGCCCCCCTCTCCCCCGGCCACCGCTGGGAGGCGCCCGTGCCGAGGCTCCGTGTGAGCCCCCGTTTCGGGAAGGGGCGGGGTGGGGGAAGAGCCTCCCGCAGGGCCCGCCGCAGCACACCATCAAGCCGAAGGGCACGCGAAATGCACCGCGCACTGATCGTCGTCGACGTACAGAACGACTTCTGCGAGGGCGGCAGCCTCGCGGTCACCGGCGGAGCCGACGTCGCCGCCGCCATCACCGAGCTGATCGGGCAGGCCACCGCCGGGTACCGGCACGTCGTCGCCACCCGCGACCACCACATCGACCCGGGTACGCACTTCGCGCACCCGCCGGCCGAGCCGGACTACGAGACCTCATGGCCGGTGCACTGCGTGGCCGGCACCGAGGGGGTCGGGTTCCACCCGAACTTCGCGCCCGCCGTGGCCTCGGGTGCGGTCGCCGCCGTCTTCGACAAGGGCGCGTACGAGGCCGCCTACAGCGGCTTCGAGGGCGCGGACGAGAACGGCGAGGGCCTCGCCGCCTGGCTGCGGGAGCGGCACGTCGGCGAGGTCGACGTGGTCGGCATCGCCACCGACCACTGCGTGAGGGCCACTGCCCTCGACGCCGCCCGCGCGGGCTTCACCACGCGCGTCCTGCTGGACCTGACGGCGGCCGTGGCCCCGCAGACCACCGAGCGGGCCCTGGAGGAGCTCCGCGCGGCCGGTGTGACCCTCGTGGGCACGACCCGGCCCCGGTCCTAGAACGCCGGGGACCCGGCCGCGCCGCGGTCCCTCTCGCCCGCCCCGGGGTCTACGTGCCCAGCAGGGCCCGGATCGGGTGCCAGAGCTCCTGGGCCCGGTCGGGTGCGCCGCGCCACAGCAGGCCGTCCGGATGGTGCAGGACGGCCGTCACCTCGTCGGGTGTGGGCGGCTGTGCGTTGCCCCGCAGGTACACCGCCCGCATCCCGAGGTTCCGCAGCCTGGTCAGGGCGCGGGCCCGGTTCGCGGCGTGCACCAGCACGCGGACATTTCCGCCCTCACCGGACGGCCTCGGCAGCGTGAGCGCAACGACCACGCTGCCGCCTGGCAATCTGACGAAACCTCCACCGGGCATGTCTGTCATCTCCCCCGTCAATAAGAACCTCGTACCGGGGCATCTAAACGCGATCGGCCGCCGCCCGCTAGAGGGCGACGGCCGATCACGCTTTGACCTGCAGCTTTACCGAAAAACTACTTCGAGGGGCCGACCTCGACGGTCATGACCTCACCGTCGTAGGTCTCCTTCAGGATCTTGATCTTGGTGTTGGTGTCAGTGACCTTCACCGATCCGGTCGGGTTCTCGTCGTAGTAGTACTTGCCCTTACGGTCGTCGAAGACGAGGTTCGCGGGCTTCGGCTTCAGGAACAGCTCCTCGCCGTTCTTGTGCAGCGTGAAGGCGTCCGTCGAGTACGCGCTGAAGGTGGCGTCGTACGGCTGGATCTTGTTGCGCAGCAGCGTGCCGTCGGCCCACTTCATGGGCTTGGCGTTGGCGTCGATCGGAAGGATCAGGCCCTGGCCCGGGTGCTGGCTGGTGTTGTTGTCCTTCTGGCTGGTGTCCCACTGCCAGATGAGCAGACCGTCCTGGTACGGGTAGTGCTCGACCCAGTCCGGACGGGTGTTGCCGAAGCCGAAGTTGTACGGGCCCACCTTGAGGGTGGAGTCGTACGAGACGTAGCGGCGGTTCTCGGCCAGGTAGTACTGCGCGTACTCCTTGGTGAAGCTGGCACCGATCCGGGAGAAGCCCTTGCCGGTCCAGCCGTTGTCGCCGTTCTCGGCGCCGTCGGTGAACAGCGCGGAGCCGTCCGCGGTGATGGTGAGGGCGTCGGCCGTGAAGCCCTTGCCGCCCGCGCCGCCGTCCGTCTGGTAGCGGAAGCGGAGGTCGACCTTCTTGCCCGCGTAGGCGTCGAGCGAGAAGTTCAGGTTCTTCCAGGCGCCCGAGACACCGGTGAGCGACGGGCTGCCGGCGGCGTCGACCGGGATGGCCGTGCCGTCGGCGGTGCCGGCGAGGGCGGTCCAGTTGGCGCCGCCGTCCGTGGACACCTCGGTGTAGAGGTAGTCGTAGTCGGCCTCGATGTCCCACCAGCCCTTGAGGGACAGCGCGGCGGAGGACTTGCCCGTCAGGTCGACGGAGCGGGTCAGGGTGTTCTTGAGGTCGTCACCCATGTTGCTCCACCACTGGGTGGAACCCTCGGCGGGCGCGACGACGTCCGTCTGCACCTTCTTCTTCGGCAGCTCGACGACCAGGGCCTGCTTGTCCTTGGTGTTGAACTCCGCCACACCGAGCTTGTGGGTGGACTTCGTCGCGGCCTTGGCCGTGTCGTAGTTCAGCCAGCCCAGCTGGAGCTTGTCCCAGGCGGTCATGTCGCCCGGCATGTCGCCTATGGAGTCCTTGCCGGTGCCGAGCCAGGAGCCGGCCGACATCAGGGACCAGAAGCCGACGCCGTTCTCGCCGCCACCGGAGGTGTCGTAGAGGTCGGGCAGCCCGAGGTCGTGGCCGTACTCGTGGGCGAAGACGCCGAGGCCGCCGTTCTCGGGCTGCATCGTGTAGTCGCCGACCCAGATGCCGGAGTTGCCGATCTGGGTGCCGCCGGCCTTGTTGTTGTCCGGGCCGGTCTTGCCCGCGGAGGTGCCGTAGGCGTACCAGCGGTGCGCCCACAGGGCGTCGGGGCCCTGCACGCCGCCGCCGGCCGACTCGTCCTCGCCCGCGTGGACGATCTGGAAGTGGTCGATGTAGCCGTCGGGCTCGTTGAAGTTGCCGTCGCCGTCGAAGTCGTAGCGGTCCCACAGGTCGTACTGGGCCAGCTTCGCCTTGATCTCGGCGTCGGTCTTCCCGGCCTTCTTCTGGGCCTCGACCCACGCCGTGACGCCGTCCTTGACGGTGTCCCAGACGTTGGAGCAGTTGCTCTGGCCGCAGAAGTTGGAGCCGTAGCGGGCCTCGTTGTACGGGACCTTGACCCAGTCGGCGACCTCACCCTCGACCGAGTAGCGGCCCGAGGAGGTCTTCTCGTAGTACGTCTTCAGGGAGTGCTTGCCCTCGCCGGTGGCGAAGTACAGGTCCTGGAAGTACTGACGGCTGAAGTCCTTGCGCCAGGCGGTGCTGTTGTCCTTGGCGCGGTCGGGCTGGGCGATCGTGTTGTGCAGCGGACCGGGGGTGCCGCCGTACTTCGGAACGGCCGGCTTGGGGCCGGGGCCGTCCGGGTCGTGCATGGTGGTGGAGTCGACCTGGTCACCGAACTCGACGAGGATCGTGAAGATCTTGTCGGTCTTCTCGCGGCCGAGCTCGACGTACTTCTTGTCGTCCAGCTTGACGACCTTGGAGGCGCCGCGCTGCTCGACGCCCTTCTTGCCCTGGAGGACCTGGTCCAGGGCGGCCTTGCGCTGCTGGGCCTGCTGCTCGCTGAACGGGCCCTTGAGGTCGTGCTCGACGACCTTGGCAGGAGTGGTCGGGTCCTGCCGGTCGGCCACCGGGGCGGCCGGGGCCTTGCCCTCGGCCTGGGCCGCGGTGACGGTGAAGAAGGTGGCGCTGGTCGCGCAGGCGGCCATGGTCACGGTGACGGCGGCAGCGCGGATCGCACGCCGTCGGGCGGAATTGCTGGTCACTTGATGTGTTCCCCTCCCGCGGCCGCAACGTCTGAGTTCGGAACTTCTCCATAGGAGTGGGGGGTTCCGCGCGGCGCGCGTCTCAAGTGACGACATTTGACCGGAGAGACGCGAGAAAAGACAGACCTTGACTTGAACCTTACAACTGCACTATGCGGTCAGGGAGTTCCGCTATCCGGACGTTCTGCTGCCATACGGGGCGAAGGGCCCTTCCCGACCCCGGAACGGGTCCGTAGCGTCCCCTTTCTCCCCCCTGCAGGGCGTGAGAAATGACCCCGTGCGCCCCCTGTGCTCCGGCACCGTGTGTTAGGTCACGCTTACCGGCGGGCCTCCCCGGGCATCCCGTCATGGAGTCACTTGACGCGCGAAGTTGGTTGAGCCGACTCCCCCTCCCCCTCACCGAGGACGGATATCGCCATGCCGCGTCCGACTGCCGCACAGCTCGCGTACGGGTCCGCCACGGTCATCGTGTCGACGATCGCCATGCTGCTGCTCTCGCAGACGAGCACCGGGCTCGGCGTCGCGGTCATCTCCGCCGCCGCGCTCGCCCTGGGCCTGCTCGTCGCCCTCACCGTGCCCGTTCCGAAGCGCCACGGCCGCCACGCGGCGCGTACGGGTGCCTCCGCGTCCGCCGCGGAGGCGACGCCGGGCGCCCGGCCCGCCGGACCGCGGACGGCCTCGGCCGAACACCCCGTCCACCACTGACCCTCCTCCCTCGGCGCGGGCACGACGCGACGCGGGCGGCCTCCCTCGGGGGGAGGCCGCCCGCGTCGCTCACCTGCCCGTGACTAGGTCGCCTGGACCACCACGGTCTTGGCGGCCTTGTCGTGCAGGCCCTGCTTGTAGGGCTTGTCGACGAGGATCGAGATGATCAGCGCGATCGGCCACAGGCAGAAGCAGCAGATCAGCGTCGGCAACCAGAGCACGGCGGCCCGGGTCAGGGCCGCGCCGGACTGCGGCACGGTGCCGTCGTTGAGCATGGCGACGCGCAGGCCCATCGCCTTCTTGCCGATCGTGCGGCCGTCCTTCTTGGTGAACCACCAGTCGTAGCCGACGTACGCGACGATCGAGATGAGGGTCATCACCAGCCCGCTGCCGCTGTACGACTTGGTGAAGACCTCGCTGACGTCCTCGCCCCGGTCGGTCTCGACCGTGTAGCGGTTCGCGCCGAAGGCCAGCTGGATGAGGAACAGCGGGACGGCGACGATCACCACGTCGATGACGCGCGCCGCGAGCCGCTTGCCGAAGTCGGCGAGCGGGGGCATGCCGGCCAGCGGGTCGGGCATGCCGTAGCCGCCGCTGCCGCCGTACGGGTCGCCTCCGCCGCCGTACGGGGGCGGAGGGGGCGGGTAGCCCCCGCCGCCGGAGCCCGGGCCTCCCGGGGGCGGAGGGGGCGGGCCGCCGCTCCCGGGCGGCGGCGGCCCGTACGGCGAACCGCCCGACGGGGGCGTCGGCTCCTGGGGCTTCTTGAGGAACGGGTCTTCCTCGGGCGGCTGGCCCGGCGGCGGCTGGTCGGTACTCATGGCCCGAGTCGAACCCGGGTCCGGCTCCCCCGCAACGGGACCGCGTCCGTTCGGGGGGATGCCCCCTAGCGGGCCACGTACGTACCGGCGGCCTTGTCGTGCCAGGCCTGTCGGCGCGGGCGGTTCACGAGGCACCACAGGCTGCCGGGCAGGCCCAGGAAGGCGTACACGAGCCAGCGGCGCAGGGCCGCGCCGAAGGACGGCGGGCGCAGGGTCGCGGTGGCCAGCACCCGGACGCCCAGCAGCTTCTTGCCCGGGGTGCGCCCCCAGCGGGCGGTGGGCAGCACCTCGTAGAGGACGCCGAAGAGGAGGACGGCCCCGAAGACCATGCCGAGGCTGCCGGCGATGGTCGAATCGAGCAGCCAGACGGTGGTGGTGCGGCCGCTCGCCCGGGCGGCGTCCACCTTGGCCCGGACGTGGGCCTCGGCCCCGGGCAGGAGGGGCCGGGCCACGGTGGCGGCGACGGCGCCGAACACGAGGGAGTCCAGGGTCCGGGCGAGGAGCCGGCGCACCAGCCCGGCCGGGCGCACGGCCCGTTCGGCCATCCGCTCGAACACGGCTCTGGACGTGGCGGCGCGGTCGGTACGGGCACCCGTACCGGCCTCCTCCGGTCCGCGCGGCTCCCGTCCCGCGGGCGCCGGCGCCGGCTCCGCCCGGGCGGCGTCCGCGGCGGGCAGCGGATCCTTCGGACGGACCCCGGCGGGCCGGGGCTCCCACACCTCGGAGTCGGCGGCGGGAGCGGCCGCGCGCGCGGGGCCGGTTGCGGGAGTCGCCTCGGGCCAGGAGGAGGTGACCCCGGTGGGGCCGGTGCCGCCCGCTCCGGGGGCGTCGGGCCATGCCGGGGCGGCGGGGGCCGCGGGGGCCGCGGGGGCATGCGCGGCCGGGGAGCGCGCCGACAGGATGCCCGGGGAGGCCTGCGCGGGGAGCCGCGCGGGCGCGGCCGCGTCGGACGGCGTACGGGCCAGGGAGATCCCTGCGGGCCGGGCCTGGGGCTGCCCGGGGGCCGGGGTCGGCTCCGGGTCCGGTTCGGGCGCCGGAGCCGGTGCGGGGCGGGGCGCGGGCTCCGGTTCCGCCTCCGCTTCCTTGGGGCTGCCCCATGACACCCGGCGGTCGCGCGGCCCGCCGAAGCCGGCCTGGTGCAGGGGATCGGCCTGCCAGGCGGGGGCCGGCGCCTGCGCGGCCGCGGGTTCCGGCCCGGGGCCGGGTTCCGGCAGCGCCTCGGTCACGGAGGTCTCGTCCAGGAACACCGGTCCCGTCTCCTCGGCGCGGGGGACGGCGGGCGCGGCGACGGGAGCGGGAGCGGGGGCGGGGAGCGGGCGGACCGGAGCGGGGGCGGGCACGGGGACGGGCGTGGGGACGGGTGCGGGCGCCGCCGGGGCAGGGCGGCTCGTGCCCGGGACCCAGGCCGCGCCGTTCCAGTACCTGATGTACCCCGGGATGGACGGATCCGGGTAGTAGCCCTCGCGGGCCGCGTGCTCGCCGTCACCAGGGGAGGCCGTCATGTCCCCAACTCCGATCGTGGCTTGAGGCTTGTGCAAGGGGAGGACCATAGCCAAGAACCGTGGCCCGACAGGTCCGGTAACGGGAGAATCCAAGCCATTGAGCGAACGTCACCCCCCACGGTGGTTTTCAGTCAGCCGACAAGATTCGGCCAATCTCGCGCTCCTCGTCGAAAGTCGCGTCATACCGGGGCACACGGATGCTCTCCGCAGGTGTGGGGCGCCATCAGGCCCCATCGCACCGACCGAAGCGAGGCCGTCATGCACCACCCCGTCATCGAGCGCGAGCTGGAACTGAAGCTGGTCCTTTCCCCAGAGCGCAGCATCCCCGTCCCGGCGCGCCTGCTCTACCTCACGGAAGACCCGTACGCCGTCCACATCACCTTCCACACCGGCTCCAGCACCCCGGTCCACTGGACCTTCGCCCGCGAGCTGCTCGTCGAGGGGGTGTTCCGCCCGTGCGGTCACGGCGACGTCCGGATCTGGCCCACGAAGGTCGACAACGAGGCCGTGCTCTGCATGGCGCTCAGCTCCCCCGACGGGGACGCCCTCCTGGAGGCGCCCTCCCTCGCCGTGTCGGCCTGGCTGGAGCGGACCCTGCGCGTCGTGCCGCCCGGCAGCGAGTCCGAGCGGCTCGGCCTGGAGGCGGCGCTGGCCGAGCTGCTCACACCGACCCCGGCCGACGACCTGTGGCTGCGCGATCCGTGGCCGTCGGACGAGCCGGCGGACGGGGACCTGTGATGACGCACGGTCCCCGGACCCCGGGCGGGCGCCGCAGGCCGGGCGGCCGCCGGCCCGGGGGGCACCTCCGCCTCATACGGTCGGAAGAGCCCGCCCGCGTCCTGGAAGAGCCCGCCCGCGTCCTGGAGGAGCCCGCCCGCGTCCCGGAGGAACTCACCCGGGTCGCGGAGGAACTCCCTTGGCTCCCGCGGGAATTCGCCCTGACGCCGGAGGCATCGGCCCGCGTCTCGGAGGAACTCACCCGGATCTCAGAAGAGCTTGCCCGGGTTGAGGATCCCCAGTGGATCGAAAGCCTGCTTGACGGAGCGCTGCATCTCCAGTCCGACCGGGCCGAGTTCACGCGCGAGCCATTCCTTCTTCAGGACGCCTACGCCGTGTTCGCCGGTGATGGTGCCACCGAGGGAGAGGCCGAGCGCCATGATCTCGCCGAAGGACTCGCGGGCCCGCCGCGTCTCGTCCTCGTCGGCGGGGTCGAAGCAGACGATCGGATGGGTGTTGCCGTCCCCGGCGTGCGCGCAGACGCCGATGAGCAGGTCCTGGGCGCGGGCGATGGCAGCGGTCCCGTCGAGCATCTCGCCGAGCCGCGAGCGCGGCACGCACACGTCGTCGATCATCGTGGCGGGCCGGAGGGCCTCCAGCGCGGGGAAGGCCGTCCGGCGGGCCTGGAGCAGCAGTTCCGACTCCGCCTCGTCCTCGGCGGGTACGACGGCGGTGGCTCCTGCGGCGGTGCAGAGCTCCGCCACGGCGGCGAGGTCCTGGGCGGCGTGCGGGGTGTCGAAGGCGGCGAGCAGCAGGGCCTCGGTGGCCTCGGGCAGGCCCATCCTGGCGAGGGCGTTGACGGCGTGGACGGTCGTACGGTCCATCAGCTCCAGCAGCGAGGGGGTCAGACCCGCCTCCATGACGGCGCAGACCGCCTCGCAGGCGGCGGCGACGGAGGGGAACTCCGCGGCCAGGACCAGTTGCCGGGGCGGCGCCGGTTTGAGGGCGAGGACGGCCTGGACGACGATGCCGAGGCTGCCTTCGGAGCCGACGAAGAGCCGGGTGAGGTCGTATCCGGCGACTCCTTTGGCGGTGCGCCGGCCGGTGCGGAGCAGCCGCCCGTCCGCGAGGACGACGTCGAGGCCGAGCACGTACTCGGCGGTGACGCCGTACTTGACGCAGCACAGGCCGCCCGAGGCGGTGCCGATGTTGCCGCCGATGGTGCACTGTTCCCAGCTGGAGGGGTCGGGAGGGTAGTACAGGCCCCGTTCGGCGACGGCACGTGAGAGGACGGCGTTGACGACGCCCGGTTCGACGACGGCGATCCGGTCGACGGTGCTGATCTCCAGGATCCGGTCCATCTTGACCAGGGACAGCACGATGCAGCCGTCGGAGGCGTTGGCGCCGCCCGACAGGCCCGTCCGGGCGCCCTGCGGGACCACGGGGATCCGCAGGGCGGTGGCGGTGCGCATGACGTGCTGGACCTGTTCGACGGTCCGGGGCAGGACGACGACCGCCGGGGTGCCGGCGGCGCAGAAGCTGGCCATGTCGGTGGCGTAGGAGGCGGTCACCTGGGGGTCGGTGAGGAGGGCCTCGGCGGGGAGCCCTTCGAGGAGGCTCGCGCGCAGACGTGCGGACAGGTCGGAGAGGTCATCATCCATGGGGCCAGCGTGGCAGCCGGGGCCATCGGTGTGAACACGCCCGCGCACGTCTTCGGACATCTCGGCGCGCTCTTCATATTGACGCACAGTGACCCCATGGACCGTATCGACGAGGATTCGCAGACGCCGGCGCCGCCCGTGACCTTCACCGGCCGCAAGACGCTCGTGGCCGCCGGGGTGGCGGTGGTCCTGATCGCCGGGGCCCTGTTGATCCGGCCGGCCCGGACCGGTGACGACGCGCGCCCGCCGGGGCCGAGCGAACGCGCCGCTTCGGCGGTGGGCATGGGTGCGCCCGCTTCGGCGACGGACGTGGTGGCGCTGGTGGCGGACCGGGAGAGGTGGGTCGCGGCGCACGCCGACGACGACGCCTCGTGGGCGGTCCTCGGCTCCGCCTATCTCGAACAGGCCCGGCGGACCGCGGATTCGGCCTGGTACCCGAAGGCGGAGAAGGCCCTCAAGCGGTCGCTGGAGGTGCGTCCGGCGGAGAAGGGCAACTTCGAGGCCATGACGGGCATGGGCGCGCTGGCCAATGCCCGGCGGGACTTCGGCACGGCCAGGAAGTGGGGCGAGCTGGTACGGGCGCAGTCGCCGAAGCGGTGGACGGCGTACCCGGTGCTGGTGGACGCGTACACGGGGCTGGGCGACTACAAGGGCGCGCAGAAGGCGATGGAGCGGCTGCTGGAGTTGCGGCCGGGGCTGGTGGCGCACGTCCGGGCCTCGCAGGTGTACCGGGACCGCGGCTGGCGCGAGGACGCGGTGGTGTCGATGGAGGCGGCGGCGGCCTCGGCGAAGTCCCCGGCGGAGAAGGCGTACGCGTTGTTCCGGCTCGGGGAGCTGTCCTGGGAGCGGGGCGACGCGGCGGAGGCGCTGCGGCAGTACGAGGGGGCGCTGCGGACGGATCCGGCTCAGGGGGAGGCCCTGGCGGGCCGGGCCCGGGCGCTGGGGGCGCTGGGGCGCGGCGGGGAGGCGGTGCGGGACTACCGGATGGCGCTGGGGCGGACCCCGGTGCCGCAGCTGGCGCGGGAGCTGGGTGAGCTGCTGGAGTCGCTGGGGCGGGCGCAGGAGGCGCGCGAGCAGTACGCCGCACTGACGACGATGGCGGCCCGGGACGGTGCGAACGGGGTGGACGAGGACGTGGTCCTGGGCCTGTACGAGGCGGACCACGGTGATCCGGCGGCGGCGGTGCGGCGGCTGTCGCAGGAGTGGGAGCGGCACAAGAGCATGCAGGCCGCGGACGCCCTGGGGTGGGCGCTGCACCGGGCGGGCGACCACACGGCGGCTCTGGAGTACGCGAAGAAGGCCACGGAGCCGGGGCTGCGCAATGCGGACTTCGCCTACCACCGGGCGATGATCGAGCGGGCGCTCGGCGACGAGGCGGGGGCGCGGCGGCACCTGCAGGAGGCGCTGCGGACGAACCCGCACTTCTCGCCGGTGCGGGGGCCGCTGGCGAAGGAGGCGCTGGCGTCGATCGGCCAGCCGCCGCCGGGCGGCCCCGAGCACCTGCAGCCGGTCACGCCGTGGGTCGAGCCGGAACTCCCGAAGCCGAACCCCCAGCCGAAGCCGTCCCCGTCCGCGTCGCCCCGCCGCTGACGGTTCGCACCGGGCCGGCCGGGCGCCCTCGGCCGCCGGACCGGTGCCCAGCGGGCAGCCGCTCGCCCGCGCGGCGGCACGTCCTCACGGCCATGCCGGGCGCAGCCCGGCATGGCACGGCGCAGCCGCAGGTCGCGGCCCGGCGGGGCTGGGTGCACTCCTGTCGGTCCGGCGGTCCGGCGGTCCGGCGGTCCGGCGGTCCGGCGGTCCGCCGTGGGGCCGCGCGTGCGGCCCGGTGCGCGGGCGGGCGCCGCGCCGGCCCACTCCCCTCCGGAGGGCACCACGCGGCGGCGTGTCCGTACGCGCACCGGGCCGACGGCAGCCCGAGGCCCCCGGCCGGGGCCGGGGGCCTGAAGGCACGCGTGCGGCCTCAGAGGTTGCCGCGCTTCTCCTGCTCGCGCTCGATGGCCTCGAACAGCGCCTTGAAGTTGCCCTTGCCGAAGCCCATCGAGCCGTGTCGCTCGATGATCTCGAAGAAGACGGTCGGGCGGTCCTGCACCGGCTTGGTGAAGATCTGCAGCAGGTAGCCGTCCTCGTCGCGGTCGGCGAGGATCTTCAGCTCGCGCAGCTCGTCGATCGGCACGCGGGTGTCGCCGACCCACTCGCCGAGCGTGTCGTAGTAGGTGTCCGGGACGGACAGGAACTGCACGCCCGCCGCCCGCATGGAGCGGACCGTGGAGACGATGTCGTTCGAGGCCAGGGCGATGTGCTGGACGCCGGGGCCGTTGTAGAACTCCAGGTACTCGTCGATCTGCGACTTCTTCTTCGCGATCGCCGGCTCGTTGATCGGGAACTTCACCTTCTTGGTGCCGTCCGCGACCACCTTGGACATCAGCGCCGAGTACTCGGTCGCGATGTCGTCGCCCACGAACTCCTTCATGTTCGTGAAGCCCATGACCTTGTTGTAGAAGGCGACCCACTCGTTCATCCGGCCGAGTTCCACGTTGCCGACGCAGTGGTCGATGGCCTGGAAGGTGCGCTTGGCCGGGCCCTCGACCATCGGCTCGACTGCCACGTAGCCCGGCAGGTAGGGGCCGGTGTAGTCGCCGCGCTCCACCAGCGTGTGACGGGTCTGGCCGTACGTCGCGATCGCGGCCAGCACGACCGTGCCGTGCTCGTCCTTGACCTCGTACGGCTCGTCCAGGCCGCGGGCGCCCTGCTCGACGGCGTACGCGTACGCCGCGCGGACGTCGGGGACCTCGATGGCGAGGTCGATCACGCCGTCGCCGTGCTCGGTGACGTGCTCGGCGAGGAAGCGGCCGTGGTCGGTCGTCGCCTTGATGACCGAGGTCAGCACGAAGCGGGCGGAGCCGTTGGTCAGGACGTAGCTGGCCGTCTCACGGCTGCCGTTCTCCGGTCCCGAGTAGGCGACGAGCTTCATGCCGAAGGCGGTCGAGTAGTAGTGCGCGGCCTGCTTGGCGTTGCCGACGGCGAAGACGACCGCGTCCATGCCCTTGACCGGGAAGGGGTCGGCCTCACGCGCCGTGTGCGGGGTGGTTTCGAGGTTCGCCAGAGACTCAGTCATGAGCGCAGAGTCCCGCCGATCCACAAGCTGCGCAATAGTTTCCTGAATGACTGTACAAAGTGCACAGTGACGTCGGAGGATGGCTGAAACATCTGTGCACTATGACCACCCACGAGCACGCGTGGGCACCCGGAGGCGTCCATGGGCATCGACGAACTCGACGGCCGGCTCATCGTCCTGCTCGCCCGCGAGCCCCGGATCGGGGTGCTGGAGGCCTCGCGCCGGCTGGGCGTGGCCCGCGGGACGGTGCAGGCGCGCCTGGACCGGCTGCAGTCCAGCGGGGTCATCCGCGGGTTCGGCCCGCAGGTCGATCCGACGGCGCTCGGGTATCCGGTGACCGCGTTCGCCACGCTGGAGATCAAGCAGGGGCAGGGGGCCGACGTACGGGCGCACCTGGACGGGGTCCCGGAGGTGCTGGAGCTGCACACCACCACCGGGCACGGCGACATGCTGTGCCGGCTGGTGGCCCGCTCGAACGCCGATCTCCAGCGGGTGATCGACCGCGTCGTCGGCTTCGACGGGATCGTCCGGGCCTCGACGGCGATCGTGATGGAGAACCCGGTGCCCTTCCGGATCATCCCGCTGGTGGAGCAGGCCGCGGAGGACGACAACCGGGCCTGAACGCACGCGCGTTGGACCCGGACTTCCGAAGAAGAGGTTGCAAAGAAACCCTTGCACAGGTTTCTTTGCAACTCTACGGTGGGGTCATGCCCGAGAACAGCGAACACAGCGAACACTTAGAGCCAGCAAGGCCGTTGGAGCCCCGGCAGCCCGTGCGGCCGGACGTCCGCTCCCTCGACGCCCGCTCCCTGCGCGGCCTCGCCCACCCCCTGCGCATGCGCCTGCTGGCCACGCTGCGCCAGGACGGCCCCGCGACCGCCTCCCGGCTGGCCGAGCGCCTCGGCGAGTCCAGCGGCGCCACCAGCTACCACCTGCGCCAGCTCGCCGCGCACGGCTTCGTCGAGGACGCACCGGAACGCGGCAAGGGCCGCGAGCGCTGGTGGCGGGCCGCCCACGAGGGCACCCGCTTCGACGAGACGCTGGTCGACGACGGCGACGAGACCACGCGCGCCGCTGCGGACGTCTTCCTGCGCCAGATCGCCGCGACGCACGCGCAGGAGGTCGACACCTGGCTGGCCTCCTCGCACACCTGGTCCCCGCAGTGGCGGACCGGCTCCGACTTCAGCGACTTCACGCTCCGGCTGACCGCCGCGCAGACCGACGAACTGGTCCACAAGCTGCACGACGTGATCAACGGCTACCGCGACGTGCCCGCCGAGGAGGGCACGGAGACGGTCCGCTTCCACACGCACGCCCTCCCGCGCCGCACCCGTGAGCTGCCGGGCGGCGCCGACCACCGCAACGCCGACCACCGCAACGCCGACCACCGCAACGCCGAACGAGCCGGCGCCGAATGAGCCGGCGCCCGCTGGCCGCCGTCCTGGCCGCCAACACCGTCTCCATCGCCGGCAGTTCGCTCACCCTGATCGGCGTCCCGTGGTTCGTGCTCCAGACCACGGGCAGCGCCGGCCGGGCCGGGGTCGTCGCCTTCTGCGCCACCCTGCCCGTCATCGTGGCCGCCCTGGTGGGCGGACCAGTCATCGACCGGCTCGGCCGCCGCCGGGTCTCAGCCGTCTCCGACCTGATCTGCGGCCTGTCCGTCGGCGCGATCCCGCTGCTGCACCACCTGGGCGTGCTGGAGTTCTGGATGCTGTGCGCGCTCATGGCCGTCGGCGGGCTCGTGCACACCCCCGGGCTGACCGCCCGGGGCGTGCTCCTGCCGAACCTCGCCGAGCACGCCGGCACCACCCTCTCGCGGGCCGCCAGCCTCTACGACGCGGTCTCGCGCGGAGCACGGATGGTCGGGGCCGCGGTGGCCGGCGTACTGATCGCGGCGTTCGGCGCCGAGACCGTCCTGCTGCTGGACGCGGCCACCTTCGGGATCTCGGCGCTGCTCGTCCTCGCGTTCCTGCGCGGGGTCCCGGCCGCCGAGCCGCAACGGGCCGCGGGCAAGGTCTCGTTCACCGCCTACCGCGCCGAACTCGCCGAGGGCTGGGCCTTCCTGACCCGCTCCCGGCTGCTGCTGGGCATCACGGCGATGGTCATGATGACCAACGGCCTGGACCAGGGCTGGTCCTCGGTCCTGCTGCCCGTGCACGGCCGGGACGTCCTCGGCGGCGCCACCACGATCGGCCTGATGATCTCCCTCTTCGGCGGCTTCGCCCTGCTGGGCGCCCTGCTCTACGGGGTGTGGGGCGAGCGCTTCCCGCGCCGCGCGGTGTTCGCGGCGGCCTTCCTGCTCTCCGGAGCGACCCGGTACGTGGTGGCCGCCCTCACCGACACGACGCTGCCGCTCGCGGTGACGATGGCGCTGGCCGGTCTGGGCGTGGGCGTGCTGAACCCGATCCTGTCCACGGTCATGTACGAGCGGGTCCCGGAGGAACTGCGCAGCCGGGTCGCGGGAGTGACCACCGCGGGCTGTGAGCTGACCATGCCGATGGGCGGCCTGGCGGCGGGCCTGCTCGTCGACGGCCTCGGGGTGGGGACGGCGCTGCTGCTCTTCGGCGGCACGTACCTGCTCACGACGCTCGCGCCGATGGTCTTCCCGGCGTGGCGCGCGATGGACGGGGGCCCGGACCTCAGCAGGACGGGGCGGACTCTCCCCGGTTCAGCGCACGAAGAGCGTTCACCGCATCCGTCAGCGAAGTGACGGGGACGAGCTGCAGCCCCTCGGGCAGCTCCGACTGCGCGTCCGCGCACTCGTCCTTCGGTACGAGGAACACACTGGCCCCGTCCCGCCGCGCGGCCTGGGTCTTCAGGGCCACCCCGCCGACGGCGCCGACCTTGCCGTCGGCGGTGATGGTGCCCGTGCCGGCGATGTTGCGTCCGCCGGTGAGGTCGCCGCCGCGGCCGTCGCCGTCGAGCTTGTCGATGATGCCGAGGGAGAAGAGGAGCCCGGCGCTCGGGCCGCCGACGTCGGCGAGGTTGAGGTCGACCTTCACGTCCTTGGGGTCCTTGTGGAGGAAGCCGAGGGCGGCGACGGCGGCGGCCGACTGCGACCTGGCCATTTCCTCCAGATTGTGCTTCTCGATCTCCTCGTCGCTTCCGCCCGACGAGTAGACCGCCTCCCGCGGCATGACCGCCTGATCGGTCTTGAACCAGTGGCCGACGAGCTCGTGCAGCGTCATCGTCGAGGACGGCCCGGTGGCGCGGATGGTGGTCATCCGCAGCTGGCCCTTGGTGTCCCGGACCGGGGCCCCCGAGACGGTGATGACGGGCTTGCCCTGGTCGGACCCCAGCACGTCGGCCGTGAGCCCGGGTACGGCGACCACGAAGGGCAGCGGCGCGAGGGCCGCCGCGGCGAACAGCCCGAGCACGGGCACGGCGCAGACGGCCAGGGCGGCGGGACGCGGCAGACGAGTCAGACGAGAAAGCACCCGCCCAATCTATCCGCCCCACCCCGCCGGCCCCACGCACCGTCCAGCCCCGCCGCGCTCCCAGCCCCTCCGGCGTTCGAGGCGCGGGGGCCGGGGGCGGAGCCCCGCAACGGGGCCCGGGGGCGGAGCCCCGCAACGGCGCCGCAGCCGGGTACGGGCCCGGGCACGCCCGGATCCGCCGAGCCCGCGGCCTAGCGGAGGGCGTCGGCGACCTCACGCGCCGCGTCGACCACCCGCGGCCCGACCCGCTCCGGCACGGCGTCGGCGAGCATGACCACGCCGACGCTCCCCTCCAGCCCGCTGATGCCCACCAGCGGCGCCGCGGCCCCACTGGCACCCGCTTCGAGCTCGCCGTGGGTCAGCGTGTATCCCGGCTCGATGAGGGAGCCCTGACGGGCGGCCAGAATGGCCCGCCCGGCGGCACCCCGGTCCAGCGGGTGACGGAAGCCGGCCCGGTAGGCCACGTGGTAGTCCGTCCAGGTCGGCTCCACGACGGCGACGGCGAGCGCTTCGGTGCCGTCGACGAGGGTCAGGTGCGCGGTGGCGCCTATGTCCTCGGCCAGGGACCGCAGCGCGGGCAGGGCCGCCTCGCGCACGAGGGGGTGGACCTGTCGGCCCAGCCGCAGCACCCCGAGCCCGACCCGCGCCCGGCCGCCGAGGTCACGGCGGACCAGGGCGTGCTGTTCGAGCGTGGCGAGGAGCCGGTAGACGACCGTGCGGTTGACGCCGAGGCGGTTGGAGAGTTCGGTGACGGTCAGACCGTGGTCGGTGTCGGCGAGCAGTTTGAGGACTCTGAGCCCTCTGTCGAGCGTCTGGGAGGTTTCCGCGGTCACGACGCCTCTCCCTCTTTCGGTGAGCGGCGGTGACTCTCGGGGTGGCGCGCGCCGGTCCCACGGCGGCGCACAGGAGAGGCCGCCGGTAGCGGCCATTGCACCGGCTGCGCTCCCGCGGCGGCGCTGCCACGGTGCGTTCGATGCGGGGAATGTAGCGAGCAGGTCCGCTCAGCGGAAGGGCTCGTCCAGAATCCGGGCGCGTGCTACCTGTTTGTGCCGTTTCCTGATCGGGTCAAGTGTCGTTTCGTGACAACGATTCACACGGCCGCGGAAACGACGGAACGAGAACGGGGTCCGTGCGAACCTCCGCACGGACCCCGTCCCACGTTCTGGGCGAAGTCACCGAACACACCACACTCGCGGCACTCCCGGCACTCCACCCACTCCCGGCACTCACCTCATACGGGTGGCCCACTCCTGGACCTTCTTGATGCGCTCGCGGATCTGCCCCGCCGTCGCCTCCGCGCTCGGCGGCCCGCCGCAGACGCGGCGCAGCTCCGTGTGGATCACCCCGTGCGGCTTCCCGCTCTGGTGGACGTACGCGCCCACCATCGTGTTGAGCGACTTGCGCAGCTCCAGCAGTTCCTTGTGGGAAACCACGGGCCGCCGGTCGGCCGGCAGCTCCAGCAGGTCCGCCTCGGCGTCCGGCTTGCGCCGGCTGTGCGCGATCTGCCGGGACTGCCGCTTCTGCAGCAGCATCTGCACCTGGTCGGGCTCCAGCAGGCCGGGGATGCCGAGGTAGTCCTGCTCCTCCTCGCTGCCCGGGTGCGCCTGCATGCCGAACTCGGCCCCGTCGTAGAGCACCCGGTCGAAGACGGCGTCGGACTCCAGCGCCTCGAAGGACATCTGCTCGTCCTCGCCGGTGTCCTCGTCCTCCTGCCGGTTCGCCTCGTCCATCTCCTTCTCGGACTCGGCGTACGGATCCTCCTCGCCCTGCTTCTTCGGCTTGTCGAGCACGTGGTCGCGCTCGACCTCCATCTCGTTGGCGAAGCCGAGGAGGTAGGGGATGGTCGGAAGGAACACGGAGGCCGTCTCGCCGCGCCTGCGCGAACGCACGAAACGTCCGACGGCCTGGGCGAAGAACAGCGGGGTGGAGATCGTGGTCGCGTACACGCCGACCGCGAGACGCGGTACGTCGACGCCCTCGGACACCATGCGGACCGCGACCATCCAGCGGTCGTCGTTCGCGCTGAAGGTGTCGATGTTCTTCGACGCCCCGGTGTCGTCGGAGAGCACCAGGGTCGGCTTCGTCCCGGTGATCTCCCGGATGAGCTTGGCGTACGCGCGCGCCGAGTCCTGGTCGGAGGCGATGACGAGGCCCCCCGCGTCGGGGATGCCCTTGCGGACCTCCGTGAGGCGCTGGTCGGCGGCGCGCAGCACGTTGGGCATCCAGTCGCCGCGCGGGTCCAGGGCGGTGCGCCAGGCCTGCGAGATGGCGTCCTTGGTCATCGGCTCGCCGAGCCGCGCCGCGATCTCGTCGCCGGCCTTGGTCCGCCAGCGCATGTTGCCGCTGTAGGAGAGGAAGATGACCGGCCGGACGACGCCGTCGCCGAGCGCGTTGCCGTAGCCGTAGGTGTAGTCGGCGGAGGACCGCCGGATCCCGTCGTTGCCCTCTTCGTAGGTGACGAACGGGATGGGGTTGGTGTCGGACCGGAAGGGCGTACCGGTCAGCGCGAGCCGCCGGGTCGCCGGGTCGAACGCCTCCAGGCAGGCCTCGCCCCAGGACTTCGAGTCACCGGCGTGGTGGATCTCGTCGAGGATCACCAGGGTCTTGCGCTGCTCGCAGCGGTTGCGGTGGAGCATCGGTCGCACGCCGACACCGGCGTAGGTGACGGCGACGCCGTGGTAGTCCTTGCTGAGCGGGCCGGCCGAGTACTCGGGGTCCAGCCGGATGCCTATCCGGGCCGCCGCCTCCGCCCACTGCTTCTTCAGGTGTTCGGTGGGCGCGACGACGGTCACCTGCTGCACCACGTGGTGGTGCAGCAGCCAGGAGGCGAGGGTGAGGGCGAAGGTGGTCTTGCCTGCGCCGGGGGTCGCGACGGCGAGGAAGTCCCGGGGCTGGTTCTGGATGTAGCGGTCCAGCGCTCCCTGCTGCCAGGCACGCAGCTTGCTGGCGGTGCCCCACGGGGCACGGCCGGGGAAGGCGGGTGAGAGGTGGTGGGAGGCGGTAGTAGTCACGGTCTCCGGTTCGTGCTCTCGGCGGCGGTCGTACGTAGGACAACCGGGCCACCCTACCGGGGCGGGCCCGCCCCTGGCGGAGGGACAGGCCCGTGACCTCGGGCGGTGCGGCGAGCGTCACACGAAGCCGTCGTGTGACGCCGTCCCGCCGCCCCGCGCGACGCCGTCACATGGCACCGCGTGGTGCCGGCACCTGGGACCGCGCAACGCCGTCACATGGCACCGCGTGGTGCCGCGCGGCGCCGTCACAGGGAGCGCAGCCGCCCGGCGATCCGCGCGATCTCCGTCTCGTGGCCCGCCGCCACGTCGATGACCAGGTCGTGGGCGAGCTCCTGGTCCGCGTCGGCGAGGTCGACCCCGTTGACCGCGAGGAAGGTCGCGGCCGCCAGCCACGCGGTGCGCTTGTTGCCGTCGACGAGGGGGTGGTTCGTGGCGATGCCGTGGAGCAGCGCGGCAGCCTGTTCGTACGGGTCCACGTACGCCGGGGTCCCGAACATGCGCGCACGGGGCCGGTGCACCGCCGACTCCAGCAGGCCCGGGGCGCGCAGCTCGACGGGCTGGTCCCGGGCCAGGCAGGCGTGGCGGGCGAGGTCCAGGACCTCGGCGAGCGTGAGGTGCCGGCGGGCTTGGGTGGTGTTCACCGGCCGAGCCTCCGCAGGAGGGGGGCGTGCCGGTCGGCGATCCGCCCGGCCGCTTCGGCGACCTTCTCCCGCTCGGCCCGCAGGTGGGCCCGTACGGCCTCCAGTACGACGTCCTCGGGGGTGCGCCCGGTGGCGTCGGCCAGGTCGCCCAGCTCCGCCCGCTCGACGCCGGACAGCCCGATGGTGAGCTCGTTCATGGCCGAAACGTAGCCGCCGGGCCGGGGACTCGGCACCAGGGTTTTTCGTGGGCTCGGCTCAGCCCTTCGCGGGCTCCAGCCGGGTCGCGACCCACGCCCCCACCAGCGCCACGCACGCCATCGGCAGGAACACGACGGCGAAGGCGGCGGGGTGCGAGGCGCCGCCCGCCCCGCCCGCGGTCACCGCGTGGGCGGCGCCGACCGCGCCGCCGCCGAGCGCGGCGAAGGCGGCGCCGCCGGCGGCCAGCAGGACGACGTTCGCGAGCGCGTCGGAGATCTGCAGGGCGGCGGAGTTGGCGCCGACCTCCTGCGGGGCGGACAGCTTCAGCAGCAGCACGCTCGTGGAGCCGATCACCAGGCCCATGCCGAGGCATCCCACGGCCCAGGCCAGCGCCAGCGTCCAGACGGGCACGGACTCGATGAGCACGGCGGGCGCGGCCGCGATGGCCAGTGCCACCAGCACCATGCCGATCACCATCAGCCGCTCCCGGTAGGGGGCCGTCCGCCCCTGCGACTGCACCCACGAGCCGCCGGCCCAGGTCACCCCGCCCAGCGCGAGGGAGAAACCGGCCATGGTCGGGCTCAGCCCCCGCTGGGTGACCAGCATCAGCGGTACGAAGCTCTCGGCCGCGATGAACGACCCCGCGGCGACCCCGCGCAGCAGCACCACCGACGGCAGCCCGCGCCGGGCCAGGTACGTCCCGCGGGGCAGCAGCCCGAGCACGGCCGGCACCAGCAGGGCCGCGCCGGCGATGCCCGGCAGGAGCGAGAGCCAGCGCAGGTCCTGGGCGGCGTACTGGAGCAGGCCCGCACCCACGGAGATCATGAGCGCCAGCCGGATCCTCCGCCGGTCGACGGCCCGGGGCTCGCCGCCCACGGGGCCGGAGGCGGTGCGGCGGATGGCGGGCAGCGCGACGACGAGCGGTACGACGACGAGCACGGGTATGCCGAGGAACACCCACCGCCAGCCGAGGTGCTCGGTGACCGTGCCGGAGGCCAGCGGCCCGACGATGGAGGGGACGACCCAGCTGGCGGCGAAGGCGGCCATGATCGCGGGCCGCAGCCGCTCCTCGTAGGCCCGGCTGACGACGACGTACAGCGCGACGATGACCAGCCCGCCGCCGAGGCCCTGCACGGCGCGGCCGATGACGAACACCCACATGGCGCCGGCGGTCCCGGAGACCACGAGCCCCGAGGCGAACGCGGCGATCCCCGCGGTCAGCGGCTTGAGCGGCCCCTGCCGGTCGGCCCACTGCCCGGACAGGACCATGCCGAAGAGGCTGGTCGTGAAGTAGGCGGAAAAGGCGAAGGCGTAGAGCCCGATCCCGTCGAGCTCGCGGGCGGCGACGGGCATGGCCGTACCGACGGCGGTCGCCTCGAAGGCGATGAGGAAGACGACGGAGATGATCCCGATGCTGAGCGTCCGGTACGCGGGCCCCATGACCCCGCCCCCGGGCGGGGGCGGGAGGGGTGCGGTTCTCTGGGGCACGCGGGGTTCGAGGGCGCTCATCGCCCCAGCGTAAGGTGCACAGCCCGGTTTCGACCCTGTCCGTTCGGCGGATCCCCGCCTCGGCCCCGGGTCCTAGGACCACCGCGGTCCACGCACCGGTGAACGCGGCATGCCGACCCTGTTGCAGCCGGTCCACGCACCGGTGAACGCAGCATGCCAACCCTGTTGCAGCTGGCCCCCTCGCCTTCCCCGGCTCGCGGCCGCCCGCGTACGGTCGGGGACATCACCCCGGCCATGCGCCCGGGCTCCGGACCACGGCCGCGGGCGAAGCCCGGCCTGGGGCAGGCGCACCCCCCGGCCGGGCGCCGCCCTTCCCGCCTCGGCCAGGCGCCGCACCGGGTCTGCTGCCGCGCCGCCCCCTTGAGCTTCTTCATCAGAGCGGCGAAAGCCGGGCGACGCTCCTCCTGCTCGACCCCGTCCGGCACGGCATCGATCGAGGCCACGCCCCACCGCACCCGGCCCTCCTGGACGCTGTTGGCCTTGAGCAGGGCGGCCCCGCTCGCGAACCCCTCCCTACGGCCCGGGCGTTGGTGAGGGCCCCGGCGGCCTCGACGTTAGCGGTGGCGGCGGTACTCGCCGTCGGCCTGGAGGGGGTGTGCAGCCTGCCCGCCCCGGAGCCGACGGCGCCGATCCGGTCCTGGTCGAGCGCGAGGTCGGGGCCGCCGCCTCCGGGGGGCGGGGGCCTGGTTGAGCCGCATGGCGGCGTGGGAGGTGGCCGTGGCGCGAACCGCCGACCATCTCCGAGCAGGAACCGGTCGGATCAGGGGCGGGTCAACGGTTGCGGCGTACGACGACCGCGGTCACGGCCCCACCGATGAGCACACACGCCCCGAGCCCGAGCCCCACCCAGAGCAGGGAGCTGCCGCCCTTCTTCTCTTCGGCGGCCTGGGGGGCGGGCGCGGACGGCGTCGCCGCCCCGGGCGAGGCGGGCTTGGCCCCAGCCGCCTGGGACGCGGCGGCCAGATCGGGCAGCGGGTACACGTCGGCCGGCCCGGGATCCCCGGGCGTCTGCAACGCGATCCGGGGCCGGACCACGCCGTAGCCGACGTAGTCATTGCGCTGCGACCCGTCGACGGGCTTCCCGGCGGTGTTCAGCAGTACGCGCAGCACCTGGTTGTTGGTCCACTCTGGGTGGGCGGACCAGAGCAGGGCGGCAGAGGCGGAGGCGAGGGCAGTAGCGTCACTCGTGCCGTGGGTTTTGCAGACCCCAGTCTTGCCCTTGCAAGCCGTAACGATGTCCATGCCGGGTGCAGCCAAATCCACCTGGGGGCCATGCTGCGACTCGTTTGTAGGCTCGCCCTTGGAGTCCACTGCCCCGGCGCCTACCACGCCAGGAGTTCCTGCAGGGTAGAGAAGCTCGTTGGTCGAATTGCCGTAGTTGCCTACACCAGCAAAGATCAGCTTCCCTTTGGAGAGGGCGTACTTAACCGCTGCCGCCCGTTCCAAATCGTTCTCTGGCTTGCCGCCAGTGGCCAGGGAGATGTTGATGACCTTGGCCTCCGAGTCTGCCGCGTACCGGATGGCTTCGACCATGGACGGCGTCGATGCCGCTTCCAGCATGTCTGGGATGCGGATAGGGAGGATCTTGACGCCCGGTGCGAGGCCATACGCACCATCACCCGTCGGGTGCTTCCCCGTAGCCGCGATCATTGCGGATACACCAGTGCCGTGGCCGAAGTAGTCGTTGTCCCGACCCGTTTCGGCGTCACCTACGGGGAAGGCCTTTCCGGGAAGAACCTGACCTTCGAGCTCCGGAACCTGGTTTACCCCGGTATCAATCACCGCCACGGTGATGCCCTTGCCCGTACTGATCTTCCAGATCTCATCGGCCTTCATCGCGTCGAGATGCCACTGCTGCGATCGAATGGTCTCCGCATGGGCCGGGGTCGCGGCGACCCCGGCCAGCAAGAGGCCCACCAGGGCCGCGGTTGCCTTGCGCGTGTGCATCCCGTACAACGTCCGTTCTGCTCAGTCGATCACGGGCGGGGCAACACGACGGTTGCCCTGCCAGGTCTCTTCGTCCTCGGTCAGGTAGTCGGGACGTTCGCCCCCCTGGTTCTCCCCACGCTTGCCCGGAGTCTGCACCCCTGCGCCCGCGTGGCCCACGGGACCGACACCGTTGCGGACGAGGCCGGAACCGCCCTGGGTGAACGGCTGGCCCGCCGTGATCGGACGACCAGCCGCACCGGTCTGACGCCCGGCCATGACGCCGCCCGGCTCCGTGGCCACTCGACGGCCGACTGGGAGCCCTGCCTGGGCGCCGCCGTAGTGGCCGCCGGCGCCGTGGCCCATACCGCCACCCATGGGGCGACCGGCCTGAGTGCCTTCACCGATGACCGTGCCGCGCGGGATGCCGGAGATCGGTCCGGTGGACGTCACCGGACGGCCGCCCGTGATGCCGGCGTCACGCGGGAGCAGGCCAGGCGTGCCGATGACCTTGCCACCAGGGGGAACGCCAGGGCCACCCAATCCCGGGTACGGGCCGATGCCGGGGCCGGTACCGAAGGGGCCGGGCGCCTTCAGGCCGCCGACGGGCGGGACGGCCACAGGCGGCACGAAGGGGCCGGGGGTGGGTCCGACAGGACCTGTGGTCGGTGGGAGACCGGGCGTGGTTGTCACCGGCGGCGCGGTCGGAGGCGGAAGAGTGCCAACGCTGTCGAGGTCCACGTCCACTTCGCGATCGGGGATCGACGGAACGGAAACCGACGGGACCGTGTTGTCCGGCCTTGGCTGGTTCCCGGGCATTGAGTCCGACCCGCTCGACCGCGAACCGTTGTCCGAGCTCGTTGGAGTGTACGAGGAACCAGACGATGCGGCTCCTCCGCCGGGCCCCCCGCCAGACCTTTGCACGTCCTGCGAGTCATAGACAGCAGGCGGCACCAGAACCGGCGGCGGCGGCGGAAGCCTCGGGGCTTCCGCCTTGCCCATCTGCACCGCGGACTGGTCGTACGCCCCGGCCAGCTTGTTCATCGCGTCCACGGCTCGCGCGTGGTCGCCGCTCAGCTTCGACCAGGCCTCCTGGCCCAGCTTCACCGCATCCGGGTCGTTGTGGTACTCGCGGGACGTCGCCAGGTTCTCCCTGAGCTTCGCGTCCGCAGCAGCGTCGTACGGGGGGAAGTTCCCCGCGCCGTCCTTGGACGGCTTGACCTCGCGCATGACCTGCGCCGCTTCGGCCATGTACTTGCCGCCGACCTTGCTGTATTTGGCCAGTTCCAGCGTGGCGCTGCCCGCGCGGCTCACCCAGTCCTGGAACGCCGTGGCAGCTTCACCCTCCCAGCCCTTGACCTTGTGGTCCTTGAGCTTGGTGCCGATCTGCTCGATCGTCGTGGCGGCCTCGGTGAGCTTCGTACCCAGCGCCGCGACCTTCGTCGGATCGAGCGACTCGATCATCGCGTGCAGCTGTGCGTGCGTGTAACCCTCGAAGTCCGTCATCAGATGACACCACCCTTCGGCTTCGGGCTGTCGCTCTTCTTCTCCGCGTCGGGGCCACGATCCCGGCCGTACTCGTCTTCGGCCTGCTTGGCGATGACGACCATGCGCCGCTTCTGCTCCTCGTCCACCTCGGCGTAGCCGCCGCCCGCGGACAGGACCGCGATGCCCAGGGCCTCGATCAGCTCCGCCAGCCCCTTCGACAGCGTCTGCAGCTCCGAGTGGACGGTCTTGTACGCCCCGTACAGCTTGTCCGCCTCCGGAAAGCCCTGCCCCAGGGCGCCCGTCGGCAGCGTGCCGTCGGCCAGTTTGTTGTGGTGCGCCGGGGATTCCTGAAGCTTGGTCAGGAGGCCGTCCACAAGGGACTTGTAGCCCTTCAGGTCGTCGTACTCGACCCGCAGGGCCGCAGCCCGCGCCTGCGCGTCCGCCTGGGCCCTGATCGACGCCGCGACGTCCCCCGACAGGCCTACCGCCAGAATCCCGCCGTTGTCCTCTGCCACGTTGGCCTCCCCGACTCCCCGTCTCCCCGCGGGCGCGGCGCTCCGCGCCGCCCCCCGTCCCCGTTCGCACCCGTTCGCACGTGCGCGCGCACCATCTCGTCGATCACTCTAGCGACCGGCACCGACAGCCCCAAGTCCGGGGTTGCACGTGCAATGCGGGTCACACGGTCACGAGTTGGGCGCGGCCACCGCCGCCGACGGGCGGATCGGGAGCCTGTTGACCGGGCGGCCCGTCGCCGCGCGGACCGCCGAGGCGATCGCCGCCGGGGTCGTCACCACCGGGACCGCGCTCGCCGCCTTCGCGCCGAACGGGGCCACCACGTCGCGCTCCTCGACCAGTTTGACGATGCGGACCGTCGGGGCGTCCAGCGCGGTCGGCAGGGCGTAGCCCGTCAGGTCGGGGTGGCGGACCAGGCCGGCGACGGTGCGGAGGTTCTCCGTCAGGGCCGCGCCCACGCCCTGGGTGACGCCCGCTTCGATACGGGCCTCGAGCTGGCGGGGGTTGAGGATCCGGCCCACGTCCTGGGCCACCGCGAGTTCCACCACCCGTACGGAGCCCAGCTCGATGTCCACGTCCACCACCGCGCGGACCGCGCAGAAGGCGAGGCCCACGAACGCGTCGCCCTGGCCGTCCGCGTCCAGCGGTTCCGTCGGGTGGGGGCGGCACTGGGCGGTCGCCCAGAGTTCCTTGCCCGCCATGGCCTCCGCGACCGACATCGAGAACGCGCCGTCGTACGACGTGATCCGGCCGTCCTGGATCTGCAGGAGTTCCGTCGACATGCCCAGCTTGTGCGCCATGGGCTGCAGCAGCTGGGTGCGGACCATCTTGGCGGCCCGCTCCACCGCGCCGCCCGACACCCAGGTGTGGCGGCCGTGCGCCGCTGGGCCGGCCGGGGGCTGGTCGGTGTCCACCGGGGCCACCGCCACCTCGTCGACGCCCAGCACCTCCTGGACGATCTGGCGGGCCAGGGTGCCGAAGCCCTGGCCGGTGTCGACCGCCGCGCAGATGACGGTGGCCGCGCCGCCCACCACCTTCACGGTGGCGGTGGAGACCTCGTCGGTCCCCTCCGCGCCGAGCATGTGCACCATGCCGACGCCGTAGCCGACGCCGCGCCGCACCGCGCCGGGCTCGCCCGCGCCCTCCGGGCCGCCGGGCAGCAGCCACTCGTCCTCGGGAGCGTCCTTCGGGAGGGCGGGCAGTTCGAAGTCCCGGACCGAGCGCAGGAGTTCGGCCACCGGGGCCGGGCAGGTGACCGTCTGGCCGGTCGGCAGGAGGTCCCCCGTGGCCAGGACGTTGCGCATGCGCAGTTCCGCGCCGTCGATGCCGAGGGCGGCCGCGAGCTTGTCCATCTGGCCCTCGTACGCGGCGCAGACCTGCATCGCGCCCTCGCCGCGGACGTGGCCGGACGGCGGGTTGTTGGTGCGCACCACCCAGCCCTCTACGAAGGCGTGCGGGACGACGTACGGGCCGCAGGCGAAGGCCACCGCCGCCGCCAGGGATTCGGCGGAGGCGTCGGCGTACGCGCCCGCGTCCATCAGGATCTGCGCCTCGACCTTGACCAGACGGCCCTCGGCGTCCGCGTGGTGGCGGTAGCGCAGCAGGGTCGGGTGGCGGTGGGTGTGGCCGAGGAAGGACTCCTCGCGGGTGGCGGCCAGCTTCACCGGGCAGCCGGTGCGCAGCGCGAGCAGGCCGAGCGGGAGCTGGAAGGCGGCGTCCTCGCGGTCGGCCGTGGCGCCCGGCACGCCGGTGACGACGACGCGCACCCGGTCCGGTTCCAGGCCGAAGCAGGCGGCGGCCAGGTCGCGGTCGGTGTGCGGGTCGGTGGAGGCGGTGTAGAGCTCGACGCCCCCGTCGGGGCGGGGCACGGCCAGCCCGGCCTCGGCGCCGATGGGGGCCGGGTCCTGGCGGCCGATCCGGTACAGGCCCTCGACGACGACCTCGCCGGTGGCTTCCGGGTCGCCGTAGCGCAGCGGGATGTGCCGGATCAGGTTGCCGTCGGGGTGCAGGGCGGGGGCGCCGAAGGCCTGCTCGGGGTCGGTGACCGGGTCGAGCAGCTCGTACTCGACGGCGATCGCGGCCGCGGCGAGCCGGGCCGTGTCGGGGTGGTCGGCGGCGACGGCGGCGATGGGCTCGCCGTGGTGGCGCACGACGTCGTGCGCGAACACCGGCCGGTCCGCGATGCGGCGGCCGTGCGTGGTGGCGCCGGGTACGTCGGCGTGGGTGACGACGGCGCGTACGCCGGGCATCTCCGCGGCCGCCGTGGTGTCGATGGAGAGGATCCGGGCGTGGGCGTGCGGGGAGCGCAGCACGGCGGCCCACAGGAGGCCCTCGGCCCACAGGTCGGCGGCGTAGGGGAAGGTGCCCTCGGTCTTGGCGCGGGTGTCGGTGGCCTCGACGGAGGCGCCGATGCCGCGCGGTACCTGCTGTTCGGAGGTCTCGGGCCCCGGTGCGGCGGCCATGGCCGTCACCGTGGTGTTCACCGTCGTCGCGGTCGCCGCGTCCTGCCCGCTCACGCCGTGCCTCCGTGGTGGATGCCGCCCTCGCCGGGCGCTGCCTGGTGCGGGATGCGCGGCTCCGCCGCCGCCTCGCCCTGCGCCTGCCCGTGGCCGTGCCCCTGTGCCTGCGCCTGGAGCTGTGCCGCGTCCGCGGAGGCCGACGCCTCCCGCCCGGCCACGACCTCGCGCACGGCCTCGACGACCCCCGCGTAGCCGGAGCACCGGCAGAGGTTGCCGCACAGCGCCTGACGGGTTTCCAGCTCGCTGGGGGCGTGGTTGCCCTCCAGCAGGTCGTGGATGGTCATGGCCATGCCGGGCACGCAGAACCCGCATTGCACCGCGCCCGACCTGCACAACGCCTGCTGGACGTCCGAGAGTTCCCCGCCCGTCGCGAGACCCTCGACGGTGCGGACCTCGCTGCCGGCGGCCGTGGCCGCCGGAACCAGGCAGGAGGCGACGAGCCGTCCGTCGACCTGTACGGCGCAGGCTCCGCACTCGCCCTGCGAGCAGCCGTCCTTGGCGCCGGCCAGGCCGAGGCGCTCGCGCAGCACGTAGAGGAGCGACTCCCCGATCCAGGCCCCGGTGACGGGGCGGTCGGCGCCGTTGACGCGCAGGACGTAGGAGGCGTGGGGGTGCTCGTGGTGGACGACGGCCGCGGCGCGGTCGTCTTCCTCGTACGCCGGCACCTCCGCCGGGATCCCTTCCCCGGTGTCCTCGGCCGGGAGCTCCGCCGCACCGTCGGCCGTGTCCGCGGTCGGCGCGGGTCCGTCCGGGATCTCGGCGGGGGTCGGGGCGGCCTCGGCGGACGCCTGCCCTTCGGTGGCGGCCCGGTCCGGTGCGGGCGCGGCACCCGGTTCCGCGAGGCCGCGGCGGTCCGCCGGGGCGGACTCCGCCTGGGGGGCCCGGCCGAAGGCGGCGAAGCCGTGCCCGTCCGTGTCCGCGGGGTCCGCGGGATGCGCGGGGTCCGCGGGGCGCTCTGCGTTGACGTGACCGATATGCCCCGCATGCTCGGTGTGGCCCGCATGGCCGGTGTGACCCGCATGCCCGGTGTGGCCCGTGTGGCCCGTGTGCCCGAAGTGGTCGGGGCGCGCACCGTGTTCGGAGCGTTCGGCGTGTTCGGCGTGCTCCGCGTGCTCCGCGTCCGCCCCGTGTTCGGCGTGGCCTGCGTACACGGGCTGCGCCGGGTGCTCCGGCTCCGCGGCGTCCGCGGCCGGCTCGTGCGCCGCGGCTGCCGGGTGCGGCCGCTCCCCCGCGGGCGCGGTCGCCGCCGGTCCGCGCGCGGCCTCGATGTCGTGCGGTGCCTGGTGGTGTGCGGGCTCGGCCTCCTGGAGCGCGGTGCCCACGCCGGGGCCGCCCAGCACCCGCGGCCCGCGGCCCGCGGCGCCCACACCGGGTCCGCCGAGCAGGCGTCCGGCGGCGTGCGCCGTGGCGGTGGCGGCGGCGGCCGAAGCTGCGGCGGCCTCGTCCGTGCCCGGCAGGACGCCCGCGTCCTGGCCGGGGTCCGGGTCGGCGGCGGGCTGCTGCGTCAGGTACGCCCACGGGGCCGGGGCGCCGCCCGGCAGGGTTGCCGGGGCCTGGCTCCAGTCCGCGTCCAGGCCACTGCCCGTGCGGAAGTCGCCCTGCTGCGCGAAGTCGGGCACGGCCCACTGGCCGGTCGTCGACGGTGCCTCCTCGGGCTCGTGCACCGCCTCGGGGAAGCGCCACTCCGCCGTCGCACCCGGATCGTGCTCGGGCTCGGGCTCCGGCTCCGCCTCGGCGAACGCGGCCGCCACCGACGCCGGGATGGGGATCGAAGCGGGGATCGGACCGCCCACGGAACCACCCATGGAACCGCCCACGGAACCGGACCCGGACCCGGAACCCGTGCCGAGCCCGGAACCGGACGGATCGGCGCCGCCCGCCTCCGGCCACTGCGCCGGGATCGCCCACGTGCCCGTGGCCGCCGGGTCCGTACTGGCCGAGCCCAGCGGCACGATCATCGGCGGCGGCACGTAGCCGTGTCCGGGTGCCGCGAGCGGCTCGCCCGTGCCGAGCGCGTCCAGCATGTCCTGCGGCAGTTTCACGAAGGCCGTGGCGTCCGAGTCGTACTCGCCGCCCTGCGGGACCGGTTCCCAGCCCCAGCCCGCCGTGCCGTTCCCCTGGGTCACGTTCTCGTTCTCGTTCTCGCTCATGAGCTCAGCGCCCTCCCGAGGGCCCTCCGTGCCAGTACGGCCACCGTCCGCCGCAGGTGCAGTACGCCGGGAGCCACCGGTTCCCCCTGGTCGGGGACGCAGGCGGCCGCGACGTACTCGCCGAAGGCCTCCAGCGCCTCGGGGGCCAGGCTCCGCCCGCCGTCCCAGTCGATCAGCGAGGCCACCCACTGCTCGGCCTCCAGCGGCCGCAGCGGCATCGGGGCCACCGCGCCGATGGCGCAGCGCACGCCCCGGCGCGCCGGGTCCAGTACGAGCCCCACGGACGCCACCGCGCGCCCGGGTCCCGTGCGCCCGGTGGCCTTGAGGAACACCTGCGGGGCGTGCAGCAGCGGCACCCGTACGAAGCCGATGAGCTCACCGGGCCGCAGCATCTCCCGCCCGGCCAGCAGGTGCGAGACCGGGATCTCGCGCTGCCCGCCCGGGCCGACGATGACGAGTACGGCCTCCAGCGCGGCCAGCACGGGCAGCGCGTCCCCGGTGGGCGCGGCGGTGGCGATGTTCCCGCCGAGGGTGCCGGCGTTGCGGATCTGCGGGGGGCCGGCGGCGCGCGCGGCGGCCGCGAGCGCGGGGATCAGCGCGGCGAAGTCCGGACGCCCCATCCGGGCGTGGGTGAGGCCCGCGCCGAGCAGCGCGTGACCGTCCTGGTACTGCCAGCCGCGGATCTCGTTGATCCGGCCCAGGCCGACCAGCGCGGCGGGCCGCAGCAGCCCGGCGTTGACCGCGGCCATGAGGTCGGTGCCGCCCGCGACGGGAACGGCGGCGGGCATGGCGGTGAGCGCCGCGACGGCCTCGTCGAGCGAGGCCGGCAGCGTCACGGACTGCGCCGCCTGCTGCCCCTGAGCCCCCTGAGGTGAATCAGGTGCGTGCGGTGCGTGCGGTGCGTGCGTGGTCAACCCAGCTGCCCCTTCCCGATGTCCCGGTCCTGGCGCTCACGCCTGTCCGCCGTACGGTACGTGCTCACCGCCGGGACGTGGCAACTCTGGCACATCTTCCGGGCCGCCCGGCGCGAGGGTCTCCCCGTACCGCCACCGTCGCGCGCGGTGTCCCGTACGGGGTGGAGAGCCCCGTGGCACCGCCTTCGACGGCCCTCCTCCCGTATTGCCCGGTTTTCCCCGTATAGCGGGAAATCCAGCGAGAGTTCCGTACCCGTTCCCTTTCCGTTCAGGCCGGCCCCGGGCCGGCCCGCGTGCCCCCGTGTCACACGTTCGGGGGCGCGCCCTCGACGGGACGCCCGAGCACCCCCGGCCGCCGCTGCCAGGGCAACGGGCCGCCGGGCGGCCGGTAGCCGACGCCCAGGGCGTCCAACCGCGGGTAGTGCGCGGCCATCCGCTCCTCGAACCACGCGAAGTCGCGCTCCTCGGGCGCCGGCTGCCGCGACCACACCACCTCCGCGAAGGCCGCCAGCCGCGGGAACACCTGGTAGTCGACCCGGCCCTGGTCCTCCGTCACCTCGGTCCACATGTTGGCCTGCGCGCCCAGCACATGGGCCACCGCCTCCGGAGACAGCTGCGGCGGCACCGGCTCGAAGCGGTAGACGTCCTCCAGCGAGCGCACGTACCCGATGGGCATCGGCTCGTCCGGACCGCCCGCCTGACGGTGGTCCAGGTACACCTGTTGCTCGGGGCACATCACCACGTCGTGGCCGGCCTCGGCGGCGGCGATCCCGCCCGCGCAGCCGCGCCACGAAGACACGGCGGCGCCCGGCGCGAGCCCGCCCTCCAGGATCTCGTCCCACCCGATCAGCCGCCGCCCGCGCTCGGCGAGCCAGCCGTCGAAGTGCCGGATGAACCAGGACTGCAGCCCGTCCTCGCCGTCCACGCCCAGCTCCCGGATCCGCTCCTGCGCGGCCGGGGAGGCCTTCCACTGCGTCTTGGGGCACTCGTCGCCGCCCACGTGCACGAAGGGCGAGACCTCCGCCGGGAACAGCTCCAGCAGCTCCTCGAAGACCCCCTCGTAGAAGCGCAGCACGGCGTCGGTCGGGGCGAGGACGTTCTCGCAGATCCCCCAGTCGTCCCAGACGCCGAGGGCCGCCGTGTCGACCACGTCGGTGTTGCCCAGCTCCGGGTACGCGGCGATCGCGGCCTGCGAGTGCCCCGGTACGTCGATCTCCGGGACCACCCGGACGTGCCGCTCGGCGGCGTACGCGACGATCTCGCGGACGTCGTCCTGGGTGTAGAAGCCGCCGTGCGGGGTCTCGTCCCACAGCGGCGAGGCCCGGTGGCCGCGGCGGCTGCGCGCCCGCCAGCCGCCGACCCCGGTCAGCCTCGGGTACCGCCGGATCTCGATCCGCCAGCCCTGGTCGTCGGTCAGGTGCAGGTGGAGCACGTTGAGCTTGTGGGCGGCGAGCAGGTCGATGTAGCGCAGCACGCCGTCCTTGGGCATGAAGTGCCGGGCGACGTCGAGCATCATCCCGCGCCAGCCGAAGCGGGGGCCGTCCACGACGCCGGCGTACGGCAGGCTCCACGTGCGGCCGGGCAGCGGCGCCTTGCGGTACGCGTCGGGCCCGAGCAGCTGGCGCAGGGTCTGGGCGCCCCAGAAGAGTCCGGCCGCCGTCGCGCCCGTCAGCTCCGCCCCGGCCTCGCCGACGTCGATGCGGTACGACTCCGGCCCGCGGTCCCCCGCGACGTCCGGGTCGATCCGCAGCCGCAGCTCCGCGACCGCGCCGGAGCCGGTCCCCGCGGGGGGCAGCGCCCAGCCGGTGGCCGCCCCCAGCTCCCGCCGCATCCAGCGGGCGACGGATCCGGTGCCGGGCCCGGCGTCGAGGGCGGGCTCGGGGCCGAACGCGAAGCGGCGCCCGCCCTCGTCGAGGAGTACGACCCGGGGTGCGGGGATCAGGCCCGCGCGGATCAGGTCCATGCGTCACAGCCCTTCGCGGCAGCGGTTGCGCCCTGCGCAACACACGTTCCGCCGGGTGCTCGTGGCGCCGACCCTAACGCGCCCCGCAGGCACGGCAAAGGCCCCCGGACGCACGGTGGTGCGCCGGGGGCCCGGTCCCGCGAAAGGCGTGTGAGCGGGCTCGGACTACTTGTCCTTGCCGCCCTTGTCCTTGTCCCCGCCGGGGCCCATGGACTCGTAGATCTCCTTGCACATGGGGCAGACCGGGTACTTCTTCGGGTCCCGGCCCGGTACCCAGACCTTGCCGCAGAGCGCGACGACGGGGGTCCCGTCGAGCGCGCTCGCCATGATCTTGTCCTTCTGGACGTAGTGGGCGAAGCGCTCGTGGTCGCCGTCACCGTGCGACACCTGCGGCGTCGGCTCTACGAGGGTCCCCGTGCCAGTCCCGCGCTCGGGCTCAAGAGTGCTCATGGACCCAGGGTACTTAACCCCGCGCCAGTCAGTTGAGCGACGGGTCGTCCGGATAGGTGGCGACCATCGCGAGTTCGCTGCGCTGGCGGCGCAGCACCGACCGCCACAACCGCTCCGGATCCGGCGACGACACGTCTCCGGGCTCCGACTCGACCACGTACCAGGCGCCCTCGCCCAGCTCCTGCTCCAGCTGGCCCGGCCCCCAGCCGGAGTAACCGGCGAAGATGCGCAGGCCCCCCAGCGCCGGGGCCAGCAGCTCCGGCGGCGTCTCCAGGTCGACCAGCCCGATCGCGCCGTGCACCCGGCGCCAGCCGAGCGGCCCCTCCTCGCCCGGGACGACGGCGAGCCCCAGGGCCGAGTCCAGCGCCACCGGCCCGCCCTGGAACACCACGCCAGGGGCTCCGGCCAGCGGCGCCCAGGGCAGCAGGACGTCACCGACGCCCACCGGGGTCGGCCGGTTGAGGACCACGCCGAGGGAGCCCTGCTCGTCGTGGTCGAGCAGGAGCACCACCGCGCGGTCGAAGTTCGGATCCGCGAGGGCGGGGGTGGCCACGAGCAGCCGCCCTGTGAGGGAGGACACCTCGGTCATGCCGCCATGATCCCGCACAACCGCCCTTCGCGGGGAGCGGGCGGACAGATCGGATCGCTCGCAGCTCAGGGCGCACGGCGTCAGCGAGGAGCGCGTACGGACGAACGGGGCGGAACGCAACACTCCGCCATGCGGTGGATACGGAGGGTGTTGTGCCGAATTCATGACAGTCCTACGGCCACGTCGGCCTTACGAACAAGGGGGTGATGGCCCTTACCCTTTTCCCTGGTCCCCTGCCCACCCTCTCCGGAACGCGAGATTCATGACCGGCATCAGTGACGATGTACTGCTTGTCCACGGCGGTACCCCGCTCGAGGGCGAGATCCGTGTCCGCGGTGCGAAGAACCTCGTGCCCAAGGCCATGGTCGCCGCTCTGCTCGGCAGCGAACCCAGCCGGCTGCGCAACGTTCCCGACATCCGTGACGTGCGTGTCGTGCGCGGGCTGCTCCAGCTGCACGGGGTGACGGTCCGTCCCGGCGAGGAGCCGGGCGAGCTCGTGCTCGACCCCACCCACGTCGAGAGCGCGAACGTCGCGGACATCGACGCCCACGCGGGCTCTTCGCGCATCCCGATCCTCTTCTGCGGGCCCCTGCTGCACCGTCTCGGCCACGCCTTCATCCCGGGCCTCGGCGGCTGCGACATCGGCGGCCGGCCGATCGACTTCCACTTCGACGTGCTCCGCCAGTTCGGCGCGACCATCGAGAAGCGCGAGGGCGGCCAGTACCTGGAGGCCCCGCAGCGGCTGCGCGGCTGCAAGATCCGCCTGCCCTACCCCTCCGTCGGCTCGACCGAGCAGGTGCTGCTGACGGCCGTCCTGGCCGAGGGCGTCACCGAGCTCAGCAACGCCGCCGTGGAGCCGGAGATCGAGGACCTCATCTGCGTGCTGCAGAAGATGGGCGCCATCATCTCCATGGACACCGACCGCACCATCCGGATCACCGGTGTGGAGCGGCTCGGCGGCTACAACCACAAGGCCCTCCCGGACCGCCTGGAGGCCGCCTCCTGGGCTTCCGCGGCGCTCGCCACCGGCGGCAACATCTACGTGCGCGGCGCCCAGCAGCGTTCGATGATGACCTTCCTGAACACGTACCGGAAGGTGGGCGGCGCCTTCGAGATCGACGACGACGGCATCCGCTTCTGGCACCCGGGCGGCCCGCTCAACGCCATCGCGCTGGAGACGGACGTGCACCCCGGCTTCCAGACCGACTGGCAGCAGCCGCTCGTGGTGGCCCTGACGCAGGCCTCCGGCCTCTCGATCGTCCACGAGACGGTCTACGAGTCCCGGCTCGGCTTCACCTCGGCGCTCAACCAGATGGGTGCTCACATCCAGCTGTACCGCGAGTGCCTGGGCGGCTCGGCCTGCCGTTTCGGCCAGCGCAACTTCCTGCACTCGGCGGTCGTCTCCGGCCCGACCAAGCTGCAGGGCGCCGACCTGGTCATCCCCGACCTGCGCGGCGGGTTCTCGTACCTGATCGCGGCGCTGGCCGCCGAGGGCACCTCGCGGGTCCACGGCATCGACCTGATCAACCGCGGCTACGAGAACTTCATGGAGAAGCTCGTCGAGCTCGGTGCGAAGGTCGAGCTGCCGGGCGGCGACCTCGTCTAGCCCGTCCGTCCGTACGCCCGTACGGACATCGAAGCCCCCCGGGCCCCGCAAGGGCCCGGGGGGCTTTCGCATGCGCTGCCGGGTCCCCTGCGGACCGGGGAGGGCCCTGACGGGCCGTGACGGGCCCTGACGGGGCCTCACAGGGCCGGGCCGGGGCCCCGCGGGCCGGGCGAGGCGGCGCCTGCCCTCGGTGCGCCGGCGCCGGGCCCGGCGCCGGCGCACCGAGGGCAGGCGAAAGGGCGGCCACCCCGCCCGGGGTGGCCGCCCTTCACCGTTCTGCGTACTGCTGCTGCATGCAGCCGTGCTCGACGTCCCGAGGGCCTGCCGGCCCCCGGCGCCGGGGCAGGACTTACTTGCCCTTGGCGGCTTCCTTGAGCTTGGAGCCCGCGGAGACCTTCACGCTGTAGCCGGCCGGGATCTGGATGGGGTCGCCGGTCTGCGGGTTGCGCGCGGTGCGAGCGGCACGGTGGGTGCGCTCGAAGGTCAGGAAGCCGGGGATGGTGACCTTCTCGTCGCCCTTGGCGACAATCTCGCCGACGGTCTCGGCGAGCGCGGCCAGAACGGCGTCGGCGTCCTTGCGGGTCACCTCGGCGCGCTCGGACAGAGCGGCCACCAGCTCACTGCGGTTCATGTTGTACTCCCGTGTTCAACTTGCCTTAGAGGCGTGAGATCGAAGCCGATGCTGCCAGGGCCCTAGGACAGTCCCCGGACCCGGGTCTGAACGTCAGACCCTCTCGCCCGGTTACGCATCCTGCCCCCACCAGCGGCGGGAAAGCCAATCCGGCACCCGCCGGGGTCACACGAAAAGCGCCACAGTCACGCCCCGGTGACGCTCCGTCCGCACCCGTGGGATGCGAACAGCGGAGCTCGTTGGCATCCCCGCAACCCTAGAGGCGGCCCCGCGGGCCCGCATCTCGCGACGCGCCGGGGATCAGGGAGCCGTGAGGCCCGTCACAGGCCCGTTCTGCGCGGCCGAGGCGGCCTTGCGGACGGCGCCGGCCACCGCGCCGGCGACCTTGTCGTTGAACACCGACGGGATGATGTAGTTCGCGTTCAGCTCGTCCTCGCCGACGACGTCGGCCAGCGCGGTCGCGGCGGCGAGCATCATGCTGGTGTTCACCGTGCGGGACTGCGCGTCCAGCAGACCGCGGAAGACGCCGGGGAAGACCAGCACGTTGTTGATCTGGTTCGGGAAGTCGGAGCGGCCGGTGGCCACCACGGCGGCCGTCTGGCGGGCCACGGCCGGGTCGACCTCGGGGTCCGGGTTCGCGAGCGCGAACACGATGGCACCCTCCGCCATGGCGGCGACGTCCTCGCCGGACAGCACGTTCGGGGCCGAGACGCCGATGAACACGTCGGCGCCGACCACGGCCTCCTTCAGAGTGCCCGTGTAGCCCTCGGGGTTGGTGTTGTCGGCGATCCAGCGCAGCGGGGAGTCAGCGGCCGCGTCGACGAGGTCGGGGCGGCCCGCGTGCACGACACCGTGGATGTCGGCGCTGACGGCGTTCTTCACACCCGCCGCGAGGAGCAGCTTGAGGATGGCCGTACCGGCCGCGCCGGCGCCCGACATGACGACCTTGACGTCCTCAACTGCCTTGCCCACCACGCGCAGTGCGTTGGTGAGGGCCGCGAGCACGACGATCGCGGTGCCGTGCTGGTCGTCGTGGAAGACGGGGATGTCGAGGGCCTCGCGCAGCCGGGCCTCGATCTCGAAGCAGCGCGGCGCGGAGATGTCCTCCAGGTTGATGCCGGCGAAGCCCGGGGCGATGGCCTTGACGATGGCGACGATCTCGTCGGAATCCTGGGTGTCGAGGCAGATCGGCCAGGCGTCGATGCCGGCGAAGCGCTTGAAGAGGGCCGCCTTGCCCTCCATGACGGGCAGCGCGGCCATCGGGCCGATGTTGCCCAGGCCCAGCACGGCCGAACCGTCCGTCACGACTGCGACGGAGTTGCGCTTGATGGTCAGGCGGCGCGCGTCCTCGGGGTTCTCGGCGATGGCGGTGCACACGCGGGCGACGCCCGGGGTGTAGATCATCGAGAGGTCGTCACGGTTGCGGATGGGGTGCTTCGACGACATCTCGATCTTGCCGCCGAGGTGCATCAGGAACGTACGGTCGGAGACCTTGCCGAGGCTGACGCCCTCGATGCCGCGCAGCTTCTCCACGATCTCGTCGGCGTGCGCGGTGGAGGTCGCGGCGATGGTGACGTCGATCCGCAGCTTCTCGTGGCCCGAGGCGGTGACGTCGAGACCGGTGACCGACCCTCCGGAGGACTCCACGGCGGTGGTGAGCTGGGAGACCGCGGTTCCGCTCGCGGGCACTTCCAGGCGGACCGTCATCGAATACGAGACGCTGGGCGCCGTTGCCATGGCCGTGTTTCCTCTTCTGTCCCTGGTTCGCTTAACACACAGGGCCCACGCTCCACAGCAGGTGCGGCAGGACCTGTTGTCCGATCGTCCCACCTACCAGCCGGTACAAGGTAACCAGCTACAAAATTCGGAAAGACTCTTCCACCATACGAGATATGAGGGGGGTTCGGAAGGGTGGGGTCATACGAAACAGGTCCGCGCCCCCCACAGGTGGAGGGCGCGGACCTGGTTCTTCATACGTCTATGACACCGACCCGCCATGCTCGCCTCGCGGCAAGTGGTCGCTCTGAGCGACGAAGGTTGGGCCCGGGGGCTTGGATCGAATCGGTGCCGTACCCAGGCTAACAAAGGATCGCCGATTGTGATCCCCCTGGTCGCGGTCGGTTCCCGGGACCACGCGCCTGGCCGCGGACCATCCGGCCGTACGCGGCCCCGAGCGGGCCCCGGCCCCTACGGCAGCAGCAGCTCGGGCACCCCGTCCGCGTCCGGCTTGTCCGCTTCGGCCGCGACCACCGTCAGCTGCTGCGTGGCACGCGTCAGCGCCACGTACAGCACCCGCAGGCCCGCCGGGGACTCGTCCGCGATCTCCGCCGGGGAGACGACCACCGTGGCGTCGTACTCCAGGCCCTTGGCCTCCAGACTGCCCAGTGCCACCGCCCGTTCGCCCAGGTCGGCGAGCCAGCCCGCGGCCTCCGCACGCCGGTCCATGGCCACGACCACACCGACGGTGCCGTCCACCTGCTCCAGCAGCCGCCGCGTCTCCTCCCGCACCACGGCGCCCAGCTCCCCGTCGGCAGCCGTGAACCGCGGCTCCAGCCCCGTGGAGCGCACGGCCGACGGCGGCTCCATGCCGGGCATCGCCCGGCGCAGCACCCGGGAGGCGACCTCGGCGACCTCGGCCGGGTTGCGGTAGTTGACCGTGAGCGTGAAGCGCCGGCGCGGCCGGGACCCCAGCGCCTCGTCGCGGGCGGCCGCCGCCTCCTCCGGATCCGTCCAGGAGGACTGCGCCGGGTCGCCGACGACCGTCCACGTGCCGTGCCGGCCCCGGCGGCCCACCATCCGCCACTGCATCGGCGTCAGGTCCTGGGCCTCGTCCACGATGACGTGTGCGTACTCGGTGCGTTCCGCAGCGAGCCGCTCGGCCCGCTCCCACTGGGTCTCCTCGCGGGTCGGCATCAGCTCCTCCAGCCCGCTGAGCTGGTCGAGCGGGTCCATCTCCCGCTTCCGCTTCGGCCGCGCGGGGGCGCCGAGGAGCTGCTGGAGCTCGTCGAGCAGCGCCACGTCGTGCACCGACAGGGGGCCCTTGCCGTCCGGACCCACCCGGCGCAGCGAACGGGCCAGCTGGCGGGTCTCGCGCGGGTTGAGGTCCCGGCGCGACCAGCGGCCGAGCTTGCGCTCGTCGGCCATCGCGGCGAGCACCCGGCGCGGGGTCAGCTCGGGCCACCAGGCGTTCAGGAAACCGATGAAGTCGTCCTCGGTGGAGATGTCCTCGTCGAACGCGGACCGCAGCTCGGCGGCGAGCTCCGGGTCGCTGTGCCGGCCGGCGGCGCCGGTCTTCGCGTACAGGGCGTCCAGCAGCAGCTTGCGGGCGCGCGGACGCAGCAGGTTCACGGGCGCGGTGCCGCCGAGCACGTTCTGCCGGATCCGGTTCAGCTCGTCGGCCTCCAGCTCCTGGCGGTGGCCGAAGGCCACCACGCGCAGCCGGTCGGGCGCCGGGCCCCGGTCGTCGCCGAGCTCCAGGGTGCCGCGCACGGCCTTGCGCAGGACCTTGAGCATCCGGGACGAGCCCTTGATCCGGGCCACGGCCGGGTCGTCGTACGTGGTCGCCTCGGCGCCGTCGACCAGCGAACCGAGCGCCCGGATGGCGACCTGGCCCTCCTCGCCGAGGGAGGGCAGCACGCCCTCGGTGTACGCGACGAGCAGCGGGGTCGGGGAGACGATGAGGATGCCGCCGGAGTAGCGGCGGCGGTCCTGGTACAGCAGGTAGGCGGCGCGGTGCAGGGCGACGGCGGTCTTGCCGGTGCCGGGACCGCCCGCGACCTCGGCGACGGAGGCGGCGGGGGCCCGGATGACCAGGTCCTGCTCGGCCTGGATGGAGGACACGATGTCGCGCATGGAGTGCGTACGGGCCCGCCCGAGCGCGGCCATGAGCGCGCCGTCACCGATGGCGGGGAGCTCACGGCCGTCGAGGAAGGCGGTGACCTCGGGGCGCATCAGGTCGTCCTCGACACCGAGCACCTTGCGGCCCTTGGAGCGGATGACGCGGCGGCGCACGACACGTCCCGGCTCCTTGGGCGTGGAGCGGTAGAAGGGCGCGGCGGCCGGCGCACGCCAGTCGATGACCAGCGGCGCGTAGTCGGAGTCCAGGACTCCTATGCGGCCGATGTGCAGGGTCTCGGCGATGTCGGCCGTGAGGTCCTCGCGGATCGCCGCGTCGGCGGGCTCGACGGAGGTGTACGCGCCGTCCGGCCCGCGCTCCCCGTCCTTGCCGAGCACCAGGTCGATGCGGCCGAAGAGGAAGTCCTCGAACTCGTTGTTCAGCCGGTTCAGGTGGATGCCCGCCCGGAAGACCTGCGCGTCGCGCTCGGCCAGGGCTCCGGGCGTACCGACCTGGCCGCGCTGCGCGGCGTCGTTCATGAGGAACTCCGCCTCGTGGATCTTCTCCTCGAGGCGTCGGTACACCTGGTCGAGATGCGTCTGCTCGACCGCGATCTCCCGATCGCGGACGGAATCCGCCGTGCTGTCGACAGCGGCATCCTGCGCGGCCACCAAGGCCCCCTTCTGACGTGCATGGGCGACCGTCAACCGTACGCGAACCGGCCCCCTGTCCGCACGCCCGTTCCGCAACGGGTCTCGCTCAGTGGTACGCCGACTACCGGGATCCGGACGCCAGGAGCCGTCGGCGGTGGCGGGCGACGCGTTCGCGGTTGCCGCACAGCTCGCTGGAGCACCACCGGCGGCGGTGGCCGCGGGAGGTGTCCAGGTAGACGCGGGTGCAGCCGTCGCCCGCGCAGGCCCGCAGGAGGGCGCGGTCACCGGGGTCGGTGAGCAGCTCGACGGCGTCGCGGGCCACCGCCGCGAGCAGCGCACCGCATTCCACGCCGCCGCACAACTCCCGCACGAGGTGCCCTTCCTGGTCCCGTACGGCGCACAGACCCGGGGGTGGTCCGGCGGCCAGCGCGTTGACCCGGGCCAGGGCGTCCTCGTCGGGCCCGCCCCCGGCCAGTTCCGCCCGTACGAGGGTCTCCACGTCGGCGCGCAGTGCGCGGAAGGCCGCGGCCCAGTCGGCGCCCACCCGGGCCAGCGGTGTCCGGTCGGGCACGAGCCCTGCCCCGGCGAGCCACAGCCGCAGTCCGTCGCCGTCCGGGATCCCCTCGTGGGGGGTGAAAGTGGCCACCAGGTCCAGGCAGACCCGCCCGGAATCGAACCGCATGCCCGTCACCGCCTCGCGTCGTGGGGCGCCTCCCCAGAGTGCCCGTACGCTGCCCGCTGGGGAAGCCCCCGAACCGGTGGGTCCGCCACAGGCCCCGCTCCTCGAACGCCGGAGGGGCTGGACGTGCCGGGCGGGGCCGGGATGCGGCAGTGCGCCCCGCTCAGGGGGCCGGCGGGTCGTCGTGGAGGATGCGCTGGAAGAGGCGGTGGTCGCGCCAGGCGCCGTTGATGTGGAGGTAGCGCGGCGCGAGTCCGTACTGCTCGAAGCCCGCCTTCGCCAGCACCCGCTGCGAGGCCGTGTTGTCGACCAGGGTCCCGGCCTCGACCCGGTGCAGCCCCACCTCGTCACGGGCGATCCGGCAGACCTCCTGGGCGCCGGCCGTGGCCAGCCCCTTGCCCCGGCAGGCCTCGTCGACCCAGTAGCCGAGGCCGCCGCTGCTCAGCGGTCCGTGCTGGATGTTGCCGAGGTTGATGGTCCCCAGCGGGGTGCCGCTCGCGAGGTCCACGAACACGAACGGCAGCAGCCGGCCGGCGTCCCGGGACTCCAGCTGCTGCCCGATCCGCTCCCGCTGCCCCCGCTCCGTGTAGAAGGAGTCGGGCCGGAACGGCTCGAACGGCGCCATGTTCACCCGGTTCCGCGCGAACGCCTCGGCCAGTGCGGCGGCGTCGTCCAGCGCGACGCCCCTCATCTCCACCCCGTCAATGATCATCCCGGCACGCTAGCCCAGGACTCCCCTGGCCGTCACCGCGGCGTCCTGCGGGAGCTCCCCGTACTTCTCCTCGCCGCCCGCGTCCAGCGACAGCCGGTACCCGCGCTTGACCACCGTCTGGATGAGGCCCGGCGCCCCGAGCGCCGCCCTCAGCCGGGCCATGGCCGTCTCCACGGCGTGCTCGTCGCGCCCCGCGCCCGGCAGCGCCCGCAGCAGTTCCGCGCGGGCCACCACCCATCCGGGGCGCCGGGACAGGGCCCGCAGCAGGGCCATCCCGGCCGGGGGAACCGGCCGCAGTTCCTTGTCGACGAGGACCGCGTGGCCCCGGATCTCCAGCCGGTGCCCGGCCACCGGCAGCACCCGGGCCCGGCCGGGCAGCTCCCGGCACAGCAGTTGCACCAGCGGGCCGAGCCGGAACCGTTCGGGCTGCACGGTGTCCACGCCGAGCGCCTGGAGCGGCAGCGCCGTCACCGGCCCGACGCACGCGGTCAGCGGCCCGCCGCCGCGCAGCGCGTCCAGTACGGCCTCCCGCATCCCCCGCTCCTCGGCCCGGGACAGCAGCGAGGCCGCCGCGGGGGCCGAGGTGAAACTGACGGCGTCCACCCCGCCGCCGACGACGGCGTCCAGCAGCCGGTCCAGCGGGGCGAGGTCCTCCGGGGCCATCCACCGGTACACCGGGACGACCACCACGTCGGCCCCGCCGGCCCGCAGCGCCTCGACGAAGCCGGGCAGCGGCTCGCCGTGCAGCTGGAGCGCGATCCGCCGGCCGTCGACCCCGGCCGCCAGCAGCCGGTCCAGTACCTCGGCGAGCGATTCCGACTCCGGGGACCACTCCTCCACGAGCCCGGCGGCCCGGATGGCTCCCTTGACCTTCGGCCCGCGCGCGAGCAGTTCGGTGGAGCGCAGCGTCTCCAGCAGCTGTTCGCCGATCCCCCACCCGTCGGCGGCCTCGACCCAGCCGCGGAAGCCGATCGCGGTGGTGGCGACGACCACGTCCGGCGGGCAGCCGATCAGTTCCTTGGTGGCGGCCAGCAGTTCACTGTCGTCGGCGAGCGGCACGATCCGCAGCGCGGGCGCGTGCAGCACCGCCGCCCCGCGCCGCCGCAGCAGGGCGATGAGCTCGTCCGCCCGCCGGGCGGCGGTGACCCCGACGGTGAATCCCGCGAGCGGGCCGGTGTTCCTGTCGTCCATCGTGACCTGCCTACTGACGCATGGGGGGGCGGTACGGGTGGACCGAGCCTGCCAACTCGGCGTGTCGGACTCGGTTCACCCGTATTTCGCCCCGGTTACACCGACGTGAGCTGCGGTTTCGCCGGGGCCTCGGCCGCCTCGACCGTCACTGCCGCCGGGCGGCGAAGGTATACCGCCCAGGTCACCGCGCAGCACAGCGCGTAGAAGCCGAGGAAGGTGACGAAGGCGGTCGTGCCGGACCCGGAGGTGCGGAACGCCTCCCGGAAGACCAGGTTGATGCCCAGCCCGCCGAGCGCGCCGATCGCGCCGATGAGCCCCATGGAGGCGCCGGAGAGCCGCCGCCCGTACGCCGCGGCGCTCTCGCCGCTCATACCGCGGGCCAGCGCCTTCGCCTGGAAGATGCCAGGGATCATCTTGTACGTCGAGCCGTTGCCGAGCCCGCTCAGGACGAACAGGGCCACGAACCCGACGAGGAAGACCGGCAGCGAGGAGCGCTGTGAGGCGAGCACGACCACTCCGGTCGCCGCGGCCATCGCCAGGAACGTGCCCAGGGTGATGCGGGCCCCGCCGAAGCGGTCGGCCAGCGCCCCGCCCACCGGCCGGATCAGCGAGCCGAGCAGCGGTCCGATGAAGGTCAGCGAGGCCGCCTGGAGCGGGGTGCGCCCGAACTGGGTCTGGAGGACGAGGCCGAAGGCGAAGCTGTAGCCGATGAAGGACCCGAACGTCCCCACGTAGAGGAACGCCATGATCCAGGTGTGCGCGTCCTTCAGGGCCTCGCGGACCGCACCGGTGTCGTTGCGCACCGGTGCCAGGTTGTCCATCCGTACGGCCGCCAGCACCGCGGCGAGCACGATCAGCGGGATGTAGGCGCCCAGCAGCAGCCGCGGGTGGCCGGCCCCGGCGGTGGCGATGACGAGCAGGCCGGCCAGCTGGACCACGGGCACGCCGATGTTGCCGCCGCCCGCGTTCAGGCCGAGCGCCCAGCCCTTCTTCCGGAGCGGGAAAAAGGCGTTGATGTTGGTCATGGAGGACGCGAAGTTGCCGCCGCCCACCCCCGTGAGGGCGGCGACGAGCAGGAAGGTCCCGTAGGAGGTGCCCGGTTCCATGACGACGATCGCGGCGACCGTCGGGGCGAGCAGCAGCAGTGCGCTGAGGACGGTCCAGTTCCGGCCGCCGAAGCGGGCGACGGCGAAGGTGTACGGCACCCGCACGAAGGCGCCCACACAGGTCGCCGTCGCGATCAGGAAGAACTTTCCGGCCGGGTCGATGCCGTACTCGGGGCCCATGAAGAGGACCATCACGGACCAGAGGGACCAGATGGAGAATCCGATGTGCTCGGAGAGCACGGAGTACAGCAGGTTGCGGCGGGCGACCCGCTCCCCGGTCTCTTTCCAGAAGGTTTCGTCCTCGGGATCCCACTGCTCGATCCAGCGGCCCCGCTTGCGCGGTGCGGTTCCGGTCATCACACGCCTCCACAGCTGTCGCGTCCGTGGAACCGACCGTAGGAAGGGCGCGTTTCGGCCCCGGTCCCCACCGGATGACCGCCGGGAAACCTTGCTCTCACCCGCCGCCCGGGCGGTGTGTGAGCGGGGCCGGCAGCCAGCTCCCGGCCGGGGGCCGGAGCCAGCCCCGCTCGGCCGCCAGGCCGTCGGCCGCGGCGTGCAGGGCGTCCAGTCCGGGGTGGCTGAAACCCTTGCGCCACACCATGGACAGCGGTGACAGCGGCACCGGGTCGGTCAGCGGCAGCTTCACGCACCCCGGCATGTCCAGGAACCCCACGGTCGCCAGCACCGGGTTGCCGGTCTTGACCATGACCCGGCGGAACTCCTCCTTGCCGATCGCGACCGGCGCGGGCGGCGCCATGAGGATCCCCCGTCCGGCGAACAGCTCGCGCGCCAGCCCCGTCCACTCCAGGGTCCGCGGGTTTCCGGCGCCCGCGTACACGGTCTCCCCGGCCAGCGCGTCGAGCGGTACGGATTCCCCCGCGGCCAGGGCGTGCCCCTCGGGCAGCAGCACGGCGAGCGGCTCGTACCGTACGGGCCGCTGCGCGAGCGGGGCCCGCAGCGCGGGGTCGAGGCCGTCGGCGTACCCGAAGGCGACGTCGAGCCGGCCGGCCGCGACCTCGGCGGCGGCGTGGGTGAGTCCGCTCTCGAAGCGGGCCATCAGCTCGCAGTCCGGGGCGAGTTCGCGGGCCCGTTCCAGCACGGTGCGCGCGGTGCCGGGGCCGTCGGTGTTCAGGTCGACGAGGAGCGGCCGGGGTGCCGCGCCGGCCGCGGCCCCGGCGGCGAAGGCGTCCGTCAGCTCCTCGTGGGCGCGCAGCACGCGCCGGGCCAGGGGCAGCAGGCGCTGCCCGTCGGCGGTCAGCTCGACGGCACGGGTGGTGCGGACGAACAGCGCCGCCGCCAAGGTCTGTTCGAGCCGCCGGACGTCCCGGCTCAGCGCCTGCTGGGCGACGTACAGGCGGGCGGCGGCACGGGTGAAGTGCAGCTCCTCGGCAACGGCGACGAACCCGCGCAGCAGCCGGGGTTCCACATCACGGGGCATCACCCCCGGAGACTAACAACAGGAACGGGTGAATGGCTTCGGAACAGGTGTTGGACGGTGCACCCCGCCCCGGCCGAGGGTGGGTCCATGCCCCTCACGACCGTCACCGGCAGCACCCTCGTCCTCACCGCCACCGACACCGCCCCCGGCAGCGCCACCGTCCCCGGCGCCGGCGCCGTTCGTGACGCCGTTCGCGACGCCGCCCCCGCCGCCCGGGCCCGTACCGCAGGGCGGGCACCCGGCCCCTACCGCCGGCTGTTCGCGGTGCCCGGCGCCCGGGGCTTCACCGCCGGCAACCTCATCGCCCGCCTCCCGATGGGCATGTTCGGGGTCAGCGCGGTCATGATGATCGCCGGCCAGCGGGGCTCGTACGCGCTCGCCGGTGCGGTCACGGCCACCGGGCTGGCGGCCACGGCGGTGGTGGCGCCCTGGACCGCCCGCCTGATCGACCGCCACGGCCAGGCCCGGATCGCCGTACCGGCCACCCTGATCGCGGTCCTCGGCTCGCTGTCCCTGATTGCGTGCGTCCGTACCGGCGCTCCCGCCTGGACGCTCTTCGCCTCGTACGCGGCGACCGCCACGACCCCCAACATCGGGGGCATGTCCCGCGCGCGCTGGACGCACCTGCTGCGCGACTCCCCCGCCGCCCACCACACGGCGATGTCCTTCGAGCAGGCCGCGGACGAGCTGTGCTACATGCTGGGACCGGTGCTGGCGGCCTTCCTGTGCGGAGCCGTGTTCCCCGAGGCGGGCACCCTCGCCGGGGCGGCCCTGCTGCTCACCGGCATGCTGGTCTTCACCTCCTGCCGCGCCACCCAGCCCCCCGTGACGTCGACGCCGCGGCAGGGCTCACCGCTGCGGGCGCTGGGCCCGCTGCTGCCGCTCTTCCTCGTCACGGGCGTGGTCTTCGGCTCGATGGAGGTCGCCTCGATCGCCTACCTCGACGTCCAGGGCCTGGGCGCCGCCTCCGGCCTGGTCCTGGCCCTCCAGGCGGCGGGCTCGTGCGCGGCCGGCCTGCTCTACGGCACCCTGCGCGCCCGCTCGTTGAAAGCGTGCGTGTGCGTCCTGGCCGTCCTGATGACCCTCCCCTGGGCCGCGGCGGCCACCGGCTCCGTGACCGCCCTGGCCTGCGCCCTCCTGCTGGCCGGCATGGCCACGGCGCCGACGATGGTCTCGGCGATGTCGCAGGTCCACGCCCGTATCCCCGAGGGGCGGCTCAACGAGGGCATGACCTTGGCGGTCACCGCCATCTTCGCTGGGATAGCGGCCGGTTCGGCGAGCGCCGGCTGGGTCGTGGAGGGGCCGGGCCCGGTCGCCGCGTACGCGGTGCCGGCGGCGGCCGCGCTGGTCGCCCTGGCGATCGCCCTGACAGGGCGATCGATCCGGCGCCCGAGTGATCATTCCCGCGTGGTACGCACGGCCACCGCCGGGGATCCGCAATAACTGGGGGTGCTCCCCCCTCAGCACCCTTCCCTTTGTGCAGGAACCACCCGTGCCTGCTCACCGTTCCGTGCCCGCCGCCCTGTTCGTCGCAGCCGTCACCGCCGCCTGCCTCGCGCCGACGGTCCCCGCCTCCGCCGACTCGGCGGACATCCGCTTCCACCAGCCCTATGTGCCCTCCATCGCCCCCGGGGCCACGGGCCGCGTCGTCATCGCGGCCCGGGGCGGGGCGGAGCCGGTCGTCAGCGGCACCTTCCGCATCACCGCTCCGGAGCGCACGACCTTCCCCGAGACCCGCTTCTACTGGAACGGCACCCGCACGGCGGCGCCGTGCACACGGTCGTCCGACGCGCGCCTGCTGACCTGCGAGGCCGGAACCCGCGCCGGCTTCCGCTTCGCGGCGCAGGAGCAGACCCAACTGTCCGTGGCGGTACGGGTGGACGCCGACGCCCCCCGGGGCACGACGCTGACCGGCGGCGAGTGGGCGACGGACGTGGACGCACCGGCCCTGTTCGCCGTGGCCACCCCGCTGTCGGGCCCCCAGGGTGACAAGGGGGACAAGGGAGACGACGGCAAGCCCGGAAAGCCCGGGAACCACGGCAAGCCCGGAAAGCCCGGCCCCAAGGGCGACAAGGGGGACAAGGGAGACCGCGGCGAGCCCGGCCCGAAGGGCGAGAAGGGCGACACCGGCAAGCGCGGCCCGAAGGGCCACGACGGCCCGCGCGGACCGCAGGGCGAGCCGGGTCCCGCGAACGGCCCGAAGGGAGACACGGGTCCCGCGGGTCCGCAGGGCCCGAAGGGCGACACCGGCAAGCAGGGCCCGAAGGGCCACGACGGCAGGCCCGGCCGGGACGGCAAGCAGGGCCCCGCCGGCCCCCAGGGCCCGAAGGGTCACCCCGGCAAGCCCGGCCCGGCGGGCCCGCAGGGCCCCAAGGGCCCGAAGGGCGACACCGGGAAGCCCGGCAAGCCCGGCGACTGCAAGTGCGGCGGCAAGGGCAAGGACCACCACGAGCACCCCAGGGCCAAGATCGTCTCACCCGGTAAGGGCCTCGGCGTCCGCTCCGGCCCCGGCACGCGGTACGCGCAGAAGGGCAAGATCAAGACCGGCTCGGTCGTCGCCCTCCAGTGCAAGGTCAACGGCCAGAAGGTCGACGGCAACTCGATCTGGTACAAGCTCGCCGACGGCAGCGGCTGGATCGCCGCCCGCTACGCCCTGAACCTCAACAAGGTCCCGTTCTGCTGATCCCCGCCCCCGCCCGACCCGGGCCCCGGCCGCACGGCCGGGGCCCGTTGCCGTACCCCACCCCCGCGCACCGGCCTCCCTCCGGTTGACGCCCCGGATGCCGACCGGCGCCGGTGGCGCGGGAAAGCCGAAGGCCCCGCAACCGAGGGGCTGCGGGGCCTTCGCCCACATGGGATGAGTGGAGATGGCGGGAATCGAACCCGCGTCCAACGGTGCAGAAGCAGGGCTTCTCCGAGCGCAGTCCGCTGCGCTTTTCTCGGCCCCGGAGATCACACGGACAAGTCTCCGACGGGCTCAGTCACTGTTTGATTTCCCTCCGACCCCCGTGACCGGGGTTAGAGGTTTAGATCCCTAGTTGACGCCAGGATCCGGACCGGGACCACTTCCGGGCTGACGCTCCTCACAGAGGCTTCAGCTCACTGTTATTAGGCAGCGAGGGTGAAGCGGGAGTTATCGCTCTTGGAGTTGGCGATTATTTTTTGCGACATGTGGTTAGCGAGATCATTGCCGCTTCCTCGGCTCGCTTCCCCTGCATCGACATCCGCTGTCGAAACCGATCATCCCCATGTTCTTTTAACAATGTGCTCCACCCCGGGGGGTGGTGCTGACGCCATGGTACGCGAAGTGGACCACCGCGTGCCAGGTGATTAAACCGTGCCGCGCTGCTTGCGACGGATGGCCGAGATCACCCGGTTCGTCTCGCGGGTGTCCTGCTTCTCCCGCATCGTCTGCCGCTTGTCGTACTCCTTCTTGCCCTTCGCCAGCGCGATCTCGACCTTCGCCCGGCCGTCCTTGAAGTACAGGGAGAGGGGCACGATCGTGTGGCCCGACTCGTCGGCCTTGCGCTCCAGCTTGTCGATCTCCTCGCGGTGCATGAGGAGCTTGCGCTTGCGCCGGGCGCTGTGGTTCGTCCACGTGCCCTGGCTGTACTCCGGCACGTGCACGTTGTAGAGCCAGGCCTCCCGGCTCTCCACCGACACGAAGCCGTCCACCAGCGAGGCCCGGCCCTGGCGCAGGGACTTCACCTCGGTACCGGTGAGCACGAGACCGCACTCGTAGGTGTCGATGATCGCGTAGTCGTGCCGCGCCTTCTTGTTCTGGGCGATCAGCTTGCGCCCTTTTTCCTTAGCCATAGTGCGGTCATTTTCGCACTACGGACCCACCCCGAGGCCACCCAATACCGTGACGGCCCGCTCCTCGGCCCGTTCGCCGGCCGGGACGTCCGGGGTGATGCCGCTGCCGTCGAGGCTGCGGCCCGCCGGCGTGCGGTACGTGCCCACCGTCAGCTCGGCCACCGAGCCGTCCGGGAGCTCGGTCGGCATCTGCACCGAGCCCTTGCCGAAGGTCCGGCTGCCCACGGCCACCGCCCGGCCCCGGTCCTGGAGCGCGCCCGTCACCAGCTCGGCGGCGCTCATCGTGCCGCCGTCGACGAGGGCCACCAGCGGCCGGGTCGTGTCCCCGCCCGGCGCCGCGTTCAGCACGCGCTGCTCGCCCCGTACGTCGTAGGTCGCCACGAGCCCGCCGTCCAGGAAGGCGGAGGCGGCCGTGACCGCTTCGGCGACCAGCCCGCCGCGGTTGCCGCGCAGGTCGAGCATGACCCCGCCGCCGGGCGGGGCCGCGCGGACGGCCGCCCTGACCCGATCGCCGGAACCGCGGGTGAAGGAGGTCACCTTGATGACGGTGACGTCGCCGGCGAGTCGCCGCACGGTCACCGGCTCGGTGTGCAGCCGCTCGCGCACCACGGTCTCGGTGAGGTCGGCGCCGTCCCGGCTGAGGTTCAGCACGACGGGGGTCCCGGCGGCGCCGCGGAGCAGGGCGACCACGTCGGCCACGGCCAGCCCGGTCACCCCGTGGCCGTCGACGCTCAGCAGGCGGTCCCCGGCGCGCAGGCCGGCCCGCGCGGCGGGGCCGCCGGGCTCGACATCGTCGACCGTGATCATGCCGTCCTGGGCGCGCACGGCCCAGACCCCGACACCGGTCCAGTGCCCGTCGAGGCCCTCGGCGAAGGCGGCGTACTCGCCCCGGTCGTAGACCGTGCCCCAGCGGTCGCCGCTGCGGCTGACCACTTCCTGCGCGGCCTTCTTGCCGGACTTGCCCTCGGCGACGGCCTCGGCGGCGGCGCGGGCGACCGCCTCGCGGTCGGCGGTGCCCTCCGGGCGCGCGGCCCCGGGCCCGGGTGCGTCCGTACGGGCCACGACCGCGGCACCGTCCGCACGGTCCCAGCAGCCGGTGAACGCGCCGACGGCGACGACCGCGGCGAACGTTAACGTCAAAACGGCCCCGCGACGTGGGTCGCGGGGCCGGAGACAGAAGGCGGGCAGACCCGGCATGGCGCCGAGTCTAGGACAAGCCCCGTGCCGGTACGGATGGTTGACCGGACCGCTTGCGGGGCGCTTGTCACACCTTCAGGTACTTGCGCAGGGCGATGAAGGCGGCCATGGAAGGCATCAGGAGGCCGATGAACAGCACGTACGGGAGCTTGGCCAGCACCGATCCCCAGCCCATGAAGTCGATGAGCTGGATCTTCTCGCGCAGGCCCACGCCGTGGTCGATCACGAAGTACTGGCCGGAGACGAGCATGGCGCAGGCGAAGAGCGCGCCGATGAGCCCGGCGACGGCGGCCTCCATGATGAAGGGGACCTGGATGTAGAAGCTGGAGGCACCCACGAGCCGCATGATCCCGGTCTCCCGCCTGCGGCTGAACGCCGAGACGCGCACGGTGTTGACGATCAGGAGCAGCGCCACGACCAGCATGATCAGCATGATGCCGATGGCGGCCATGTTGAGGTAGTTCAGGATCCGGAACAGGTCGTCGATCGCCTGGCGCTGGTCGTCGACGGTGTGGATGCCGTCCCGGCCCGCGAAGGCGGAGGTGACCACCTTGTACTTCTCCGGGTCCTTCAGCTTGACCCGGAAGGACTCCTGCATCTGGTCCGGGGTGATGGAGGAGGCGAGGGCCGTGTTGCCGAACCGCTCCTGGTAGTGCTTGTAGGCCTCGTCCGCCGATTCGTAGGCGACGGACTTCACCAGGGACATCTGCTTGAGCTCGGCCTCGATCTGCTTCTTCTGGTCCTCGGTGACCGCGCCCTTGGCGCAGGTGGCCACGCCCGGGGTGCCGTTCTTGGCGGCGGCCTCGCCCGCCTCCTGGGCGTCCTGCTTGTTGCAGAGGTAGAGCGTGACGTTGGCCTTGTCGTACCAGAAGCCCTTCATCTTGCTGACCTGCTCGCTCATGAGCAGGGAGCCGCCGAACAGGGCCAGCGACAGGGCCACGGAGATGATGACCGCGAAGGTCATGGTGAGATTGCGGCGGAGGCCGACGCCGATCTCGGACATGACGAACTGGGCGCGCATGACTCTGGGGGCCTTTCAGTGCTGGTAGCCGTAGACGCCGCGCGACTGGTCGCGCACGAGTCGGCCCTGTTCGAGTTCGATGACGCGCTTGCGCATCTGGTCGACGATCTGCTGGTCGTGCGTCGCCATGATCACGGTGGTGCCGGTCCGGTTGATCCGGTCCAGCAGCTTCATGATCCCGACGGAGGTCTGGGGGTCGAGGTTGCCGGTGGGCTCGTCCGCGATCAGCAGCGCCGGGCGGTTGACGAAGGCGCGGGCGATGGCCACGCGCTGCTGCTCACCGCCGGAGAGCTCGCCGGGCATGCGCTCTTCCTTCCCGCCCAGGCCGACGAGTTCGAGGACCTGCGGGACGGCCTTGCGGATCTCGCCCCTCGGCTTGCCGATGACCTCCTGGGCGAAGGCCACGTTCTCGGCGACCGTCTTGTTGGGCAGCAGGCGGAAGTCCTGGAAGACGGTCCCCAGCTGGCGCCGCATCTGCGGGACCTTCCAGTTGGAGAGCTTGGCGAGGTCCTTGCCGAGGACGTGCACCTGGCCGTGGCTGGCCCGCTCCTCGCGCAGGATGAGACGCAGGAAGGTGGACTTGCCGGAGCCGGACGAGCCGACCAGGAAGACGAACTCGCCCTTCGCGATGTCGAGGGAGACTTCTCTGAGTGCGGGGCGGCTCTGCTTCGGGTAGGACTTGGAGACGCTGTCGAATCGGATCACGGGTGCACCATGGTCGCCGGGAGTAGGTGTGCGTGACCATACGCGAACGGGCGCGAGGTGTGGACCCGGCATCCGGAGTTGTCCGCTTTGTCCCATCGTCCTGGAGGGTCCGGACCGCGATTGCCCGGACGGGCCGCGCCGAATGTCGGCGGAGCTGGCACAGTGGTAGGGGGAACGCTCCGGTTCCCCGCGCCGTTAGGCAAGAAGGACGACCGAGGGGACGAGAGGAGGAGCGCATGACATATGACCGGCTCGTGTGCGCGAACTGCGCCGCACCCGTCAGCCAGGGCCGCTGCCCTGTGTGCCGGGCGAACCGGGAGCGCCTCCAGCAGGAGGGCCCCTTCTCCGGCCTGAACCCCGTGGCTCTCATCGTGCTCATGGTGGTGCTGGTGGCAGCTCTGGTGCTGGTGGCCCAGCAGACCGCCTAGGAGGCACTGTCCGGCGGGATCCGGCGCCGGTACTCGTCGGTGCCCGCGCCGCGTACCGATCACATGCAGCGGAAGGGCCCGGACACCTCAGGTGTCCGGGCCCTTCCCGCGTCCTGTGCGTGCGCGCGTGCGCGCCTTACGCGGTCTGCTCCTGCTGCTTGCGCCAGCGGATTCCGGCCTCAAGGAAGCCGTCGATCTCGCCGTCGAGGACCGCCTGCGGGTTGCCGACCTCGAACTCCGTGCGCAGGTCCTTGACCATCTGGTACGGGTGCAGGACGTAGGAGCGCATCTGGTTGCCCCAGGAGCTGCCGCCGTCCTTGAGGGCGTCCATCCTGGCCTGCTCCTCCTGGCGCCGCCGCTCCAGCAGCTTGGCCTGGAGGACGTTCATGGCGCTGGCCTTGTTCTGGATCTGCGAGCGCTCGTTCTGGCAGGAGACGACGATGCCGGTCGGGATGTGCGTGATGCGCACGGCCGAGTCGGTCGTGTTCACGCCCTGGCCGCCGGGGCCGGAGGCGCGGTACACGTCGACGCGCAGCTCGGACTCGTCGATCTCGACGTGGTCGCTGGTCTCGACGACCGGGAGGACCTCGACGCCGGCGAAGGAGGTCTGGCGGCGGCCCTGGTTGTCGAAGGGCGAGATGCGCACCAGGCGGTGGGTGCCCTGCTCGACGGAGAGGGTGCCGTAGGCGTACGGGGCCTTGACGACGAAGGTGGTCGACTTGATGCCGGCCTCTTCCGCGTACGAGGTCTCGTAGATCTCCGTGGAGTAGCCGTGGCGCTCGGCCCAGCGCAGGTACATGCGCTGGAGGCGCTCGGCGAAGTCGGAGGCGTCGACGCCGCCGGCCTCGGCACGGATGTTGACCAGGGCCTCGCGCTCGGCGTACTCGCCGGAGAGCAGGGTCCGGACCTCCATCTCGTCCAGCGCCTTGCGCACGGACGCCAGCTCGGTCTCGGCCTCGGCGAGGGTGTCCGCGTCGTCCATCTCCTGGGCGAGCTCGAACAGCACCCCGAGGTCGTCGATGCGCCCGCGCAGGGTCTCGGCCTTCCGGACCTCTGCCTGGAGGTGCGAAAGCTTGCTCGTGATCTTCTGGGCGGCTTCCGGGTCGTCCCACAGGGACGGCGCGGCGGCCTGCTCCTCGAGCACGGCGATATCTGCCCTCAGCTTGTCGAGGTCCAGGACGGCCTCGATCGACCCCATGGTCGAGGAGAGGGACTTCAGCTCTTCGGAAACATCGACGACTGCCACGGGTCCAGCGTAGCCGGTCCGCGGGCAAGCCCGTCCGGGCAGGCCGGATCACCCGTTCTGATGAAGGCTCGCACGGGCGTACGCTCACCGTATGACCGTTCACCTCGTCAAGCGCCGCCATGTGGACTTCATGCGCGTCACGACGACGAGTTGTCTGCCGCCGGACCGAACCCAAGCCTGATCCACACCGATCCGACTTGGTCCTGTACGCGAGCCAAGCGGCCCCGGCGCCACCCCTGCCGGCGGCCCCACCCCACCCGCACCCCTCCACCTCTGGGGAACAGGACCCCGTGACATCCGAAACGGAGCCGTCATGCCGTCCGCGCACTCTCTCCCCGTCCTGGACCTCTCCCAGGCCGACGACCCGGCCCAGCGGGCCGAATTCCTGAAGAAGCTGCACGCAGCAGCCAGGGACACCGGTTTCCTGCACCTGACCGGGCACGGCGTCACCGCCGCCGAGAGCGCCCGCATCCTGGAGGTCACCCGGGCCTTCTTCGCCCTCCCGGAGGCCGACCGGCTCGCCGTGAGCAACCTGAACTCCCCGCACTTCCGCGGCTACACCCGCATCGGCCACGAACTGACCGGCGGCGCCTCCGACTGGCGCGACCAGCTGGACGTGGGCGCGGAGCGCCCGGCGCCGGAGGTGGGCCCCGGCGACCCGCCGTACCTGTGGCTGGAGGGCCCGAACCAGTGGCCGGCCGCCCTCCCCGAGCTCCGTACGGTGGTCCTCGACTGGCAGTCCCGCCTGGCGGCCGTGGCGCACCGCCTCCTGCAGGAGCTGCTGGTCTCGATCGGCGCCCCGGCCGACTTCTTCGACGAGGCCTTCGCCGACCGCCCCCACCTGCACACCAAGCTGATCCGCTACCCGGGGTCGGCCCCCTCCGGGGCCGACCAGGGGGTCGGGGCGCACAAGGACTACGGCTTCCTCACGCTGCTGCTGCAGGACTCGGTGGGCGGCCTCCAGGTGGTCCGGGACGGCGGCTACGTGGACGTGCCGCCGATGCCGGGGGCCTTCGTGGTGAACCTGGGCGAACTGCTGGAGATCGCGACCGAGGGCTACCTGACGGCGACCGACCACCGGGTGGTCAGCCCGCCCGGTGCGGTGGAGCGGTTCTCGGTGCCGTTCTTCTACAACCCGCGGCTGGACGCCGTGATCGACACCGTCCCGGGCGACTACCTGCGCTCGGCCCCCGGGGTCGCGCACGACGCGTCGAACCCGCTGCACGCCGAGTACGGCCGCAACGAGCTGAAGGGCTGGGTCCGCGCCCACCCGGCCGTCGCGCGGCGCTGGCACCCGGAACTGGCCGCGGCCTAGCCCCTCCCGGGCCGGGCTGGTTCCAGACCGGCCCCGGAGTCGAGGACCGGGGTTTCGGGGCGCGGGGGTTCGGGGGCAGGGCCCCCGACCGCGGCGACGCCACGGCTACGGGTGGCGGGGGCCCGACTGCTTGTTGTCCTGCCGGGGCTCCGGCTCGTCGCCCCCGGACAGGGCCAGCCAGCTGCCCAGGCCGACCGCGGCGGCCAGGGCCACCGCCACCGCGGACAGGGTCAGCCGCCGCTTGCGGGCGGCCTCGGCGCGGTGCCGGGCCGAGCCGGGCCGGTGCCCGCCGGCCGGGCGCGGCACGCGGGCCGTGCCCAGCGCCCCGCCCGCCAGCTCGTCCGGCCCCGGCACCCGCATCGAGGTGTGGGTGTCCCGGTTGGAGTCGGTCGCCGACCCCGGCACCAGGGGGACCACGCTCCGCCGTCGCACCGGATCGGCGGAGGGCTCCTCCGGGGCGGCGGGTTCCGGCTCCGCGTCGTCGGGCTCGTCCACGTCCAGCGGCGGCATCCCGGCCAGCATCGGCAGCAGGTCGCGCAGCCGGACCGACAGCTCGGAGGCCCGCAGCCGCGAGGCCGGGGCCTTGGCCAGGCACTGCACGACGAGCTGCCACAGCTCGTCCGGGATCCCGGGCAGCGGGACGACCGTCTCGGTGACGTGCCGCCGCAGGACCGCGCCCGGGTGGCCCCCGCCGAAGGGCGTGAATCCGGCCAGCAGCTCGTACAGGACGGTGGCCAGGGCGTATATGTCGACGGCCGCGCGCGGGGGCAGGCCCTCGACGATCTCCGGCGCCAGGTAGTCCGGGGTGCCGATGATGCGCGTCGTCGGTGCGGTGGCACGGCCCGCGGGGGCCCGCCGGGGGGAGTCGATCAGCTTGGCAACGCCGAAGTCGGTCAGCAGGGCGGGGTGCGAACCGCCCGGGCCGAGCGGGCCCTGCATGTCCAGCAGGACGTTCTCCGGCTTGACGTCGCGGTGGACGACCCCGGCCGCGTGCGCCGCGGCCAGCGCGTCGGCCACGTCCGCGACGATCGCCACGGCCGCCTCGGGCGCCAGCCTGCGCTCGCGGTCGAGCCGCGTGCGCAGGTCCGTGCCGCGGACGAGGTCCATGACGAGGGCGAGGTCGTTGCCGTCCACGACGAGGTCGCGGACGGAGACGACGTGCGGATGGTCCAGGCCGAGCAGGGCGCTGCGCTCCTGGACGAAGCGTCCGACCAGTTCCTGGTCGGACGCGAGGTCCTCGCGCAGGAGTTTGACGGCGACGGGCCCGTCGGGCCCCTCGCCCAGCCACACCGTGCCCGCGCTGCCGCGCCCCAGGATCTGGTGCGCGGTGTACCGGCTGCCGATCTTCCGTGCCACGACTGCTCCCTCAGTGGCTGGCGTACGCCCCAAAGCTACGCGGCCCGGCGGGCTCCGGAGGCCAGCAGGGGGCCCGATTCGCGACGACCTTCGCTTCTGGGGGCGAAATCACGCCCTGGATGTCGACAAATCCACGAAGTCGTCGCTACGGACCCCGTCTCAGGGGTTGGCGGGGCCGGAGGAGCCCGAGCTCGCCGAGTCCCCGATCGTGGTGACCCAGTCGACGACTCCGGAGCCCCAGGCCCAGACCTGGTCCCACCATCCCTTGCCGGTGCCGACCCATTCCTGGAGCGGGGTGAGCTCCCAGATCAGCCAGCCCGCCACGAAGAACACCAGGATCAGCACCAGGCAGCCCTTGAGGCAGCCGAGGCCGGGGATCCGCACGGGGTTGGCGCTGCGGCGGCGCGGCTCGCGCGGCTCCCGGGGGGCCGGCGGCTGCGGCGGGGCCTGCTGGGGCTGCTGCGGCTGGCGGTACTGGGGCTGTTGCGGCTGCTGGTACTGCTGGGGCTGGCGCTGCTGCGGCTGGTAGTGCTGCGGCGGCGGGGGCGGGGGCGCGTACTGCTGCTGCGGAGGCTGCTGCGGCTGGCGGTACTGCGGCTGCTGGGGCTGCTGGTACTGCTGCTGCGGCGGTCCCTGCCGGTACTGCGGAGGCTGCTGGGGCCGGTGCTGCGGCGGCGGGGGCGCCTGGCGCTGCGGGCGGCGGCGCAGCGGGTCGTCCTCCGGGTCGAGGTACTGGATCTGCGTCTGCTCGTTGCGGTCCCGGGCGGCCCGCATCTGGGTCTGCCACGGGTGCGGCGCGTCCGGCTGCTGCACGGGCGGCATGACCGAGGTCGGGTCGGCCCCGGCCCCCGCGGTGCTCGGCAGCACCGAGGTGGCGTCGGCCGCGCCGACCGGCGGCATGACGCTGGTCATCGCGTTCGGGTCGTAGGCGCCCGCCGGGGAGCCCGCTCCGGACGGCAGCACCTGGGTGGGGTCCGCGGCGCCGGGTGTCTCGGGGACCGGGGCGGGCGAGGGGTCGGGCGCGAGGAGGGCGCCCACGCCGAGCGCGGCTTCCACGTCGGCGGCCGAGGAGTGCACGCCGATGCCGGCGGCCACCACGCGCAGGGCGCGGGCCAGGCTCAGCGCGCTGGGCCGCTCGTTCGGCTCCTTGCGCAGGCAGCGCTCGACGACCGTCCAGAGCGGCTCGGGCACGGTCGAGGGGCGCTGCGGCTCCTCGCTGAGGTGGCGGTGGAGCACTTCGAGCGCGGTGCCCCCGGCGAACGGCGGGCGGCCGGTGAGCAGCTCGTAGAGGAGGATGCCGGCGCCGTAGATGTCGACGGCGGAGGTCTGGGGCCGGCCCTCGGCGGACTCGGGGGCGACGTAGGCCGGAGTGCCGACGAACTCGTGGGTGCGGGTCAGCCCCGGCGAGTCGGCGAGGCGGGCGATGCCGAAGTCGGTCAGCATCGGCTTCATCTGGCCGCCGCGCTCGTCGAGGAGCACGTTGGCGGGCTTCAGGTCGCGGTGCACGACGCCGTCGGCGTGGCTCGCGGCGAGCGCGTCGGCGATCTGGGCGGTCAGCAGGCTCGCGGCGACCGGCGTGAAGGGGCCGTTCTCGCGCAGGTACCGGTGCAGGTCCGGACCGTCGATCAGGTCCATGACCAGGGCGAGCAGGTCGCCCTCGACGACGAGGTCGCGGGTGCGCACGATGTTGGAGTGCGTCAGGCGCAGCAGGACCGAGCGCTCGCGCAGGAAGCGCATGACGATGTCCGCGTCCTGGGCCAGCTCCTCCTTGAGGACCTTGATGGCCACGGTCTCGCCGGGCTGTCCCGCGACGGCCGCCTCCGCACCGGCGGTCTCCCTCTGGCGGGCGCGCCAGACGGTACCCGTGGCGCCGCGCCCGAGCGGCTCCTCGAGCAGGTATTTACTGCCGACTGGCCGCACGTCTCGCGCTCCCCTGCTGTCGTCTGCTGTGGTCGATCCGTCGAGTGGTTTTTCCGGCCCACTCTAGGGGGTGTCCCCCGGGAAGACGCGGGTCCCCGGAGGTTGGTTGCCGCACGTATGTACGGAGGGTGACGTTTTCGGGGTATGCCGGAGGCGATTTTCACCTTGTTTCCCCCGCTCGCGGTCCGGATTGGACCGGGCCCCGGCGCACCCCGCCACAGATCAAGATCATTTCTTGCCGGGTGCCGGGCGTGTTGTCCGCGACAGGTGCGAGGATGCACCCGTACGGAACGGCACGGGACGGGAGCCGCGCCTTCCGGGCAGACCTGACCGGACGACGCGTCCGTGCCGGGCGGGGGCGATCGGGCAGTCATGTCACGGGGTCCCCTGCCGGGCGCACACACCGCGCACCGCGCAGAAGGGACCGCTGACGGCGATGCAGATCCGGCTGACCGTCCTCGGGTCGCGCAGCGGCCACCAGGCCGCGACCGCCCCGGCGAGCTGTGACGTGCTCGTCACCGCGCCCGTCGGTACCGCGCTGGCCGCGGTCGCCTCCGGGCTCGCGGCCACCGTCGGCGGCCCCGACACCGGGGGCACGGTCGTGCTGTACGCGGGCTCCGAGCGCCTCGACCTCCAGCGGCGGGTGCTGGGCGAGCCGCCGCTGGTGGACGGCGCGGTGCTGGCGCTCCACGCGCCGATGCCGGACGTGCTGCCCGAGGACGGTCTCGGCGCACCCCAGCTGCACGTCGTGGCCGGACCCGACGCGGGCGGGGTGCACCTGCTGCACGGCGGGCAGATCCGGGTGGGCCGGTCCGGCGACGCCGACGTCCCGCTGGACGACCCCGACGTCTCCCGGATGCACTGCGCGGTGACGGTGGTCCACGACGGCCGGGTCGCGGTGGCCGATCTGAACTCGACGAACGGCACCACCCTCGACGGCTCCCCGGTCGGGGCCCAGCCGGTCGCCCTGCCCCCGGGGGCCCTGCTGCGGGTCGGCGAGTCCACCCTGCGGCTGGCGCCCGCGGGCACGCCCTCGCTGCCGGTGACCCCGGACCAGGAGGGCCACCTGGCCCTCGCCGCACCCGCCGCCGACGGCCCCGCGGGTGCCTTCCCCGACGCCCCCGGCACGGCGGCGGGCGCCCGCGGCCCGGCCGGCCCCGGGGCGTACGCCCCGCCCGCGCCGGCCGCCGCCCCCGGCACGGCGGCGGGCGCCTCCGACACGCCCGCGGGGGCCGCCCGGCCCTCCGCAGGGGCCGGCGTGGCCCACCCGGAACCCCCCGGCCCCTCCGGCGCCCCCGACGCGGCCGGACCGGACGGTGCCGGGCCCGGCTCCGGCCGCCGCAAGGGCCTCGGTGCGTGGGCCCGCAAGTGGGTGCGCGGCGAGGACGCCGTGGAGGCCCTGCCGGAGACCGTGGTCACCGCCGCCGCACCCCACCCCGACGACCCGGCCGCGCTGCTGCTGGCCGCGATGGGGCCCACCGGGCGCCTGTGGTCCCGTACGTCCGGGCGGGCCGGCCGTGACGCGCTGCTGGAGGTCGGGCTCGGCGCCGGGAGCCGGGTGTCCCTGCCCGCCGTCGGCGCCCTCGGCATCGCCGGCCCGCGGCCCCGGCTGTCCGGGGCCGCCCGCTGGGTGGTCGCCCAGCTCGCAGGGCTGCACGCACCCGGACAGCTGGAGATCGTGCTCGTCAGCGCCGACCGGGCCCGTCCGCTCGCCGACCGGCGGCGCGACTGGGGCTGGCTGGGCTGGCTGCCCCACGTTCGGCCCGCGCACGGCCAGGACTGCCGCCTGCTCCTCGCCTACGACCGCGACCAGGCCGCCGCCCGCACGGCCGAGCTGACCCGGCGCCTCGACGACGGCCCGCTCGGCGCGCACTGGGCGAGCGCCCCCGCCGAACAGGTCCGCGAGGCGGCCGACGCCCACTCGGGCCCGTACACGCTCCTCGTCCTGGACGGCGACCCCGGCACCGGCGCGCTGCGCGACATCACCGGCCGGCTCGCCTCGCACGGCCCCGCCGCCGGGATCCACGTCCTGGCGCTCGCCGAGGCCCCGGCCGCCACCCCCGCCTCCCCCGTCTCCGACACCTACGAGACCGCCTGTGCGGCCGTCCCGGCCTTCCGGGACTGCGGTGCCGTCGCCCTCCTCAGCGGGGACGTGGCCACGGCCGTACGGACCTTCGAGGTCCGGGGCGGCCGGCCGGTCCCCTCCGGCGCCACGGCCGTCTCCGACGCCGTCTCCACGGCCTGGGCCGAGCGGTTCGCCCGCGCGCTGGCGCCCCTGCGGCCCACCGACGGCAGTGCCGGCGGGCCGAGCCGTCCCACGGCCGCCACCCTGCCGGCCACGGCCCGGCTGCTGGACGAGCTGGGTCTGGCCCGGGCCACTCCGGCCTCCCTGATGGCCCGCTGGGCGGCCGCCACCGACCAGGGGCAGGGCCAGGGCGGCCTGGCCGAGATCGTGCTGGGCAGCGGACGGCGCGGCCCCGTCGGCACCGAGCTGGTCCACGACGGCCCGCACCTGATCGTCGAGGGACCCGCCGGGAGCGGGCGGACCGAGCTGCTGCGGTCGGTGGCCGCGTCGCTGTCCGCGGGCGCCCGGCCCGACCGGCTCGGGCTGGTCCTCCTCGACGGGGCCGGCGGCGAGCGCGGCGACGGACTGCTGCCCTGCACCGAGCTCCCCCACGTCTCCGCCCACCTGGTCGCCTCCGATCCGCTGCGCATGCGGGAGTTCGCGCAGGCGCTGGGCGCGGAGCTCAAGCGGCGCGCCGAGCTGCTGGACGGCGTGCCCTTCGCCGAGTGGCACGCCCAGCGCGAGGTGTCCGGCCGGATGGTGGCGCCCCGCCGGCCCGCCCCGGGCGAGGTCCGCGGCGACGGCGGCCCGGCCGCCGGCCGGCCCGGCCAGGGCGAGCCCGTACGGACGGGGACGCTCCGGCTGCGCGCCGCGGCCACCCGTACGGATCCGGTCGGCCCGAGCCCGCTGCCCCGCCTGGTGGTGCTGGTGGACGACCTCGACGCGCTGGTCGCGCCCGGGCTGGGCAGTGCCGGCCGCCCCGCCGCCGGTTCGGTGGTCCGGGCGCTGGAGGCGGTGGCCCGGGACGGCGCCCGGCTCGGCGTGCACCTGGTGGCGAGCACCTCCCGCCCGGACCGCACGGCCGACACCGGTCCGGCCCGGATGGCGGCCCTGCGGGTGGAGCTGGAGGCGCCGGACCAGCCGGGGCCCGGCCGCGGCGTGCTGCGCTTCGCGGACGGCCGTACGGTCCCGTTCCAGGCCGGCCGGGTCACCGGGCGGATCCCCCGGACGGCGACCCTGCGGCCGACGGTGGTCCCCGTGGAGTGGGAGCGGATGGGCGATCCGCCGGCCCGCAGGCCGGTGCGCGAGCTGGGCAACGGACCGACCGACCTCGCGCTGCTGGCGAGCGCCCTGGACCGGGCCGCGCACCTGGTCTCGGCGATACCCGTGCTGTTCCCGCCGGCTCCCTGAGTCAGCCCGGCCTCGCGCCCGTCACCACGACGCGGTATTGCGGGGCCGCGCGGGTCGGCGTAGACCTTGTGGTCCGGGACACACCACGGGTATCGGGGGCAGAGCCATGCGCGAGCACGGAACGAGCCGTACGCATCTCAGGTGGGCGGCGCTGGCCGCGGCGGGCGCACTCGCGCTGACCGCGTGCGGCGGCGACGCCGAGAAGGAGCCCCGGCCGCCCCGGGGCGGCACGGCCTCGCCAGGGGTGCAGTTACCGAGGCTGGACGGCGAGAAGCTCCAGGTCGCGGCGGTCTGGACGGGCCCCGAGCAGGAGAACTTCACCAAGGTCCTCAAGGAGTTCGAGAAGCGGACGGGTGCCACCGTCACCTTCGTCCCGGCCCAGGACCCCATCGTCACCTTCCTCGGCACGAAGATCGCCGGCGGGGCCCCGCCGGACGTGGCGCTGCTGCCGCAGGTCGGAGCGCTGGTCTCGGCGGTGCAGAACAAGTGGGCGCAGCCGGTGGGCCCGGAGGCGCAGGCGCAGCTGGACAAGAACTACTCGGCGGGCTGGAAGTCGCTGGGCGCGGTCGGCGGCACCCAGTACGGCGTCTACTACAAGGCCGCCAACAAGTCGCTGATCTGGTACAACGCGAAGGCGTTCGAGGCGGCGGGCGTCACACCGCCGACGACCTGGAAGGAACTGATCACCGCGGCGGACACCCTGTCGGCTTCGGGCACCCCGGCGGTCTCGGTCGCGGGCGCGGACGGCTGGACCCTCACGGACTGGTTCGAGAACATCTACCTCTCCCAGTCGGGCCCGGAGAAGTACGACCGGCTGGCCAAGCACGAGATCAAGTGGACCGACGACAGCGTCAAGCAGGCCCTGACCACGCTCGGCGAGCTGTTCGGACGCAAGGACTTCCTGGCGGGCGGCACGAGCGGGGCGCTGGCCACCGAGTTCCCGAAGTCGGTGACGCAGACCTTCACGGGCGGCGACCGGCCGGCGGCCGCGATGGTCTTCGAGGGCGACTTCGTCGCGGTGAACATCGCGCAGACCGAGGCGAAGATCGGCGAGGACGCCCTCGTCTTCCCCTTCCCGGCGGTCGGCGCGAAGCCGCCGGTGGTCTCGGGCGGTGACGTGGCCGTCGCGCTGAAGCCGTCGAAGGGCGCGCAGGCGCTGCTGACCTTCCTGGCGTCGCCGGACGCGGCCCAGATCCAGGCCCGCGAGGGCGGTTTCCTCTCCCCCAACAAGTCGGTCGACCCGGCGGTCTACCCGAACGACATCCAGCGCGGCATCGCCAGGTCGCTGATCGCCGCGGGCGACGACTTCCGCTTCGACATGTCGGACCAGGCACCCGCGGCCTTCGGCGGTACCCCGGGTGCGGGCGAGTGGAAGGCGCTGCAGGACTTCCTGGCCAACCCCTCCGACGTGGCGGGCACCCAGGCGAAACTGGAGGCGGACGCGGCCAAGGCCTACGGGAACTGATCCCGTGACGGCCTCCGCCGCGCACGGCCCGTCCGCCGAGGCACGGCGCCGCCGCCTGGTGGCGGCGGCGTTCCTCCTGCCGGCCCTCGTGCTGCTCGGCGCGCTCGTCGTGCAGCCGATCGGCTACTCCCTCTACCGCAGCTTCTTCGACCGCTCCGGCGACGTGTTCGTCGGCGGCGACAACTACCGGGAGATCTTCGCCGACGACGGCATCCGCACCGCCCTGACGAACACGGCGGTGTGGGTGGTGCTCGCCCCGGCCACGGCCACCGCACTCGGGCTGATCTTCGCGGTGCTCACCGAACGGGTGCGCTGGGGAACGGCGTTCAAGCTGCTGGTGTTCATGCCGATGGCGATCTCGATGCTGGCGGCGGGCATCATCTTCCGGCTCGTCTACGACCACGACCCCGACCGGGGCGTCGCCAACGCGGTCTGGGTCGGCGTCCACGACACCTTCGCGCAGTCCTCGGCCTTCCCCAAGGCCCGGCCGGGCCGTGACTCGCCGCTGGCGGACGCGGGCGGGGGCGCCTTCGTGACCCGCAAGCCGGTGCGCACCGGGGTTCCCGTGCTGCTCCCGCTCGTGGGCGTGGCCCCGGAGTCGCTGCCCGGGGGGACCCGTACGGCGGGCACCCCGGCGGCCGTGCCGGGGGAGGTCACCGGCACCGTCTGGCAGGACTTCACCCGGGGCGGGGGCGGCGCGACGAACGTCGTCGACCCGAGCGAGCAGGGCTTCGCCGGCATGCGGATCGAGGCGGTCCGGGACGGCCGGGTCGTCGATGCGGCGACGGCCCGGGCCGACGGCACCTTCACCCTGTCCGCGAAGGCCGACGGGGCCCTGCTGCGGCTGCCCGCAGTGAACTTCCGGGAGGCGTACGGCGGGGTCCAGTGGCTCGGCCCGGCGCTCGTCACCCCGGCTGTCATCGGGGCGTACGTGTGGATGTGGGCCGGGTTCGCGATGGTGCTGATCGGGGCCGGGCTGGCGGCCGTACCGCGCGAACTGCTGGAGGCGGCGCGGGTGGACGGGGCGAACGAGTGGCAGGTGTTCCGGCGGATCACCGTCCCGCTGCTGGCTCCCCTGCTGGCGGTCGTGCTCGTCACGCTCGTCATCAACGTCATGAAGATCTTCGACCTGGTCTTCGTGATCGCGCCCGGCGCGGTCCAGGACGACGCGAACGTGCTGGCGCTCCAGCTGTACCGGACGTCCTTCGGCACCGACGCCGATCCGGGACTGGGCAGCGCCATCGCCGTGCTGCTGCTGGTGCTGGTGATTCCGGTGATGCTCGTGAACATCCGCCGTCTGCGGAAGGAGGGGGCCCGATGACCCGTTCCGACGCCGCCACCGACGCCCACGCGGGGCCGGCCCCGCGGCCGGCTGCAGGGGCCGCGCGCCCCGGGGGCGGCCTGGCCGGGCGGGCCGTCAGCCGGCTGGCCGGCGGGGCCGTGCGCGTCTTCCTGGTCGTGGCGGCGCTCTTCTGGCTGCTGCCCACCCTGGGCCTGCTGGTCTCCTCGCTGGTCTCCCCGACCGATCTCAACGACGGCGGCTGGTGGCAGGTGTTCGGCGCGCCCTCGCGGCTGACCGCCGAGAACTACGAGCGGCTGCTGGCCAACGAGACGATCACCTCCTCGCTGCTGAACACGTTCGCGATCGCGGTGCCGGCGACCCTGCTCGTGCTGGCCCTCGGCGCGTTCGCCGGATACGCCTTCGCCTGGCTGGAGTTCCCCGGCCGGGACTGGCTCTTCCTCGTCGTCGTCGGGCTGCTCGTCGTACCCGTGCAGGTGGCGCTGATCCCGGTCTCGGAACTCTTCGGCACCATCGGGCTGTTCGAGACCACGGCGGGCGTGGTGCTCTTCCACACCGCCTTCGGGCTGCCCTTCGCGGTGTTCCTGCTGCGCAACTTCTTCGCGGAGATCCCGCGCGAGCTGCTGGAGGCGGCCCGCCTCGACGGGGCGGGTGAACTGAGGCTGTTCACCCGAGTGGTGCTGCCGCTGGGCGGCCCGGCGATCGCCTCGCTCGGCATCTTCCAGTTCCTGTGGGTGTGGAACGACATGCTCGTGGCGCTGGTCTTCGCGGACTCGGCGCGTCCGCCGATCACGGTCGCCCTCCAGCAGCAGGTTCGGCAGTTCGGGAACAACATCGACGTGCTGGCGCCCGGCGCGTTCCTGTCGATGGTGGTCCCGCTGGTCGTCTTCTTCGCCTTCCAACGGCAGTTCGTCTCGGGGGTGATGGCCGGCGCGGTCAAGTAGCCCGGTCCCGGGCGGCGTCCCGGCCCGACGTGGGGCGTTGACGCTCCGTAACCCGAATGCCACACGCTGCGTAACCCGATCGCCACGCCGGGGGTTCCAGGGCGACATGCCCGCGCCGACCCCTGGATGTCCCGTGCCCCGGTTCAGCGTCATCGTGCCCGCGTACAAGGTCCAGGCCTATCTCGGGGAGAGTCTGGAGTCGGTCCTGACGCAGTCCTGCCCGGACCTGGAACTGATCGCGGTCGACGACGCCTCCCCCGACGCCTGCGGTTCGATCATCGACGAGTACGCGGCCCGCGACCCGCGGGTGACCGCGTTGCACCTCGCGCACCACCTGGGGCTGGGACCGGCCCGGAACGCGGGCCTGGCCCGGGCCACCGGCGACTACCTGATCTTCCTCGACGGCGACGACACCCTCGTCCCGGGCGCCCTGCAGGCGCTCACCGACCGGTTGAAGGCCACCGGCTCCCCCGACGTCCTGATCTACGACTACGCGCGCGTCTACTGGTCCGGGGAAGTGGTGCGCAACCGGCTCTCGCACCGGCTGTCCGAGGAGGGCCCGGCCAGCTTCCGGCTCGCCGACCGCCCGGCCCTGCTCGCGATGCTGATGGTGGTGTGGAACAAGGCGTACCGCCGTGAGTACGTCGAACGCGAGGGCCTCGCGTTCCCGCCGGGACTGTACGAGGACGTCCCCTGGACCTACCCGGCGCTGCTGGCGGCGGAGTCGGTCGCCGTGCTGGACCGGGTCTGCGTCCACTACCGCCAGCGGCGCACCGGATCGATCCTGACCACCTCCACCCCCCGCCACCTGGAGATCTTCGACCAGTACGACCGGGTCTTCGGCTACCTCGCCGGACGCCCCGAGCTGGAGCGCTGGCGCTCCACCCTGCACCGCCGGATGGCCGAGCACTTCTGCGCCGTCCACGCCGACACGCGCCGCCTCCCGCGCGCCAGCCGGGCCGAGTTCTTCGCCCGCGCCTCCGCCCTGCTGCGCCGCCACCGCGCCCCGGGCGCCCGCAGTTCGCTGCCGCTGTCCCTGTCGCGGACCGACCGGATCCGGCACGCCCTGATGCGGCTGGGCGCCCGGCGCTGCTACCGGCTGCTGTCGGAGCTGCGCTCGGCGGGACTGGCGCTGGGCCGGGCCGCCTCGGCGCTGCGGCGGGGCCTGGGGGAGTCCGCGCTGCGGCTGCACTACCGGATCCAGCGGCTGCTTCCGCTGCGCCCGGAGCTCGCGGTCTTCTCCGCGTACTGGCACGGCGGCTACGCCTGCAACCCGGCGGCGATCGAGGCCAAACTGCGGGAACTGGCGCCCGGGATGCGGACGGCGTGGATCTGCGACCCGGCGCACGCGGCGACGCTCCCGCGGGAGACGGTGGCGCTGCGGCCGGGTTCGGCGGCGTACTGGAGCGCCCTGGCCCGGGCGGGATATCTGGTCACGAACGTCAACTTCGACCGTGCGCTGGTCAAGCGGCCCGGCCAGGTCCTGCTGCAGACGCAGCACGGGACCCCGCTCAAGCGGGTCGGCCTCGACCTCCAGGACCGGCCGGCGGCCACCCCCACCACGGACTTCGCGGGGCTGCTGCGCGGCGCCGACCAGTGGGACTACCTGCTCTCCTCGAACCGGCACTCCACGCTGGTCTGGGAGAAGGCCGTCCCGTCCTCCTACACCACCCTCGAGTACGGCTACCCGCGCAACGACGTCTTCCACCGGGCGACCCGTTCGGACGTGGTGGAGCTGCGCGAGCGGCTGGGGATCCCGGCGGGCTCGACGGCGATCCTGTACGCGCCCACCCACCGCGACTACCGCCGCAGCCGGCCCGACCACCTGGACTTCGAGCGGCTCCTGCAGGAGCTGGGCCCGCGCTTCACGGTGCTCGTCCGCACGCACCTGACGTACGCGGACTCCGACCGCCCGTGGGAGCCCCACCCGCGCCTGCTGGACGTCTCCGCCCACCCCTCGGTGGAGGAGCTCTGCCTGGCCTCCGACGCGCTGGTCACGGACTACTCGTCCCTGATGTTCGACTACGCGGCGCTGGACCGGCCGATCGTGATCCACGCGGACGACTGGGAGGCGTACGAGGCGGCCCGGGGCACGTACTTCGACCTGCGGTCGTGCCCGCCGGGCGCGATCGCCCGCACCCAGGACGAGCTGGTGGACATCTTCACCACGGGCCACTGGCAGGGCTCGCGCTCCGCACAGCTGCGCTCGGCCTTCCGCGCCCGCTTCTGCAGTTACGACGACGGCCACGCGGCGGAGCGCGTGGTCCGCCGGGTCTTCCTGGGCCAGGCGACCCCGGTCCCGCCGATCGTCCCCCTGCCGGACCGCCGCCCGGCCCCCTCGGCCCCGGCCCCGGCCCCGGCGCCCGTCCCGGAGCCGACCCTGGCCCACGTCTGGCCGTAGGCCGAGGAATCAGCCGGGCCGTCCCTCGCAGACCACACGGGGCTTCCGGTGCTGTCACCGAGGGCGAACCGCTGCGCCCACAGGACCTCGGCGAACCGCGTCACGGTCGCCCGCTCAGGACCCTCGGGCCCGGCCTGAGGGCAGCTGATCTCGTCGGGCGGAGCCACCGTCTCGACGACGGCCTCGGACGTCCATACGAGCTTCGGCGGCCTCCAGGCGTTCTACCAGGCGCCGGAGGCGGACCAGCTGTTCGCGACGACGAAGCCGGTCTCCGACCTCGGCCTGAAGCTCAGCTCCGACATGTGGAACAGGCACGGCAACGGATCCCGCTCGACCGGGATCCGGCGGGTCTGGACGCGCTGGACGCGAGTTGAGCCCGCCGACCGCCGACGTGCCAGGGCCGCCCTCGTCGGGACTCCGGGGTCGCATCGGCTCCCGGACCGCCACCCGGCCCCGCTGGTGACGGCGCCGGAACCGGCCCTGGCCCACGCCTGGCCGTAGGGCGAGCCTGCCAGGCCGCCGCGAGGAAGCGGCTGTCCGGTTGCGCCATGACCTCGTCGAGCAGAGCCGTCACATCGGCGGGCAGGCGGCTTACGAGGCCCTCGAGTACGTCACGCGCTGGAGCCGCTCGCGACAGGGACCCGTGGGCGCGCCGGGCGGCAAGGTGTCCGTGCCGACGGTCGCGTCGAGGGAGATGTGGCAGGAGGCGGAGCGGCGCGTGCGCGCGGCCGCGGATCACCTGGGCGCGGGCGGACTGAACCAGGGAGCCGGAGATGTCGCCGCGCTCGGCGACCTGATCGTCATCGCTGCGGTCATCTCGCCGCGCATGGTGCGCGACCGGCTAAAGGACGCGGCGTACGAGTTCGAGCGGGCGGCGCGGGCCGCCGGCGACCGGGCGATGGAGGGTGAGGCGAGCAGGCTCTACCGCGAGTCCAACCAGCTCCTCGCGCGGTCCGCTGCGGCGGTCGGCCGCAATGATGCGGTGGCCGCACTGGGCTTTCTGCTGGCCTTGGTGCAAGCGGTTGAGGCAGCTCGCCGTTGGCACGATGCACAGGAGCACCGTGCCCAGGCCGAGGCTTCCGGGAAAGTGGGACGGCTGCTGCGCCAGGTGGACGAGGTCACCGTCGGCGCGGCCGCGGCCCATGAGTACCAACCACGCCCGAAGCGCACCACGACGCGGCTCCCGACCGGACAGCGCCGAGCCGCCGCACCTGGGGAGCGTCTGATGGCCGGCGTGGTCCAGGAGGCCGTTCCTGAGCATGCTCGGGCGGTGCTTGCCGACCCAGCATGGCCAGCGCCGCGCCTTCGCCGGCTACCACGACCGCGCCGCCGCCTTCGACGAGGAGCTGAACCCGCTGTACGGCATCGGCCTGTAGGCGCGGCCGGGACCTTCCCCGGAGGCAGGCAGCTCTCTTCACATCGGCGACGTAGATTCCGCTTATGGCGCGAAGGGGGTAGAGGTCTACACCTGTTGGGGAGATGAAGCCGCACTCTCGTTGCAAACGATGTGATGCACATCACTTTTTCGCAAATGCTGCATATCGTCGTAAACGGTTGTGGCGTACGCCATAACCGTGCGACTCGGACGCCCGATGGGCTCTGGCCGCCGCAAGTGACCCATCGTGCCGGAGTACCGCAAGGACCCAGGAGGTGGAGTGAGCGGCAGCTCAAGTCGCGCGGTTTCCCCCTCCGGTTGGGTGAGATCTTCTGCGAGCACGCGGCGCCGCAGCACGGTGTGGAGCATGTCCTCGGTGACAACCGGTGGCCGGCCACCGTGCTTACCCAAGTGCCCGCGCTTCCATACCTTGGCGTATCAGCCTGATGGGCAGGCGTGCCCATCAGATTGTCCGGACAGGTAGGACGCCCGTTCGTCTGCGGCCAGATCGCGATGGACGGCCTGGCAGATCTTCCGGATCGCTGCCTCGGGATCGGGAAGGACCGCGTTCCACAGCCGCACGGTGGTGTCCCCGCTGCCGCTGGCGAGGGTGTGCCCGTCGGGGCTGAACGCCAGCGACGTCACTGCGTTGGTGTGGCCGGTGAGGGTGGCGCGGGTCTTTCCGGTGTGTACGTCCCACAGCCGAACCGTGAAGTCGTTGCTGCCGGAGGCGACGCTCCGCCCGTCGTGGCTGAAGGCCACGGAATAGACCTTGGCGGTGTGACCCGTCAGGGGAGCCCTTGCCTTGCCGGTAGCGACGTTCCACAGCCGTACTGTCTTGTCGGTGCTGCCGGTGGCGAGGGTGCTCCCGTCGGGGCTGAACGCCACGGATGTCACCGTGTCTGTGTGGCCGGTCAGTGGGGCCCGGGCTGTTCGAGTGGCGACGTCCCACAGCCACACCGTCTTGTCATCGGCGCCGGCGGCGATGGTTTGGCCGTCGGGGCTGAATGCCACGGACCACAAACCGCTGGTGGCGTCCGGCAGAGTGGCGCGGAGCTTTCCGGTGGCCGCGTCCCACAGTCGCACTTTCTTGTCCCCGCCGGCGGTGGCGAGGGTGTTCCCGTCAGGGCTGAACGCCACGGACAAAACTGTGTTGGGGTGACCGGTGAGTTTGGCCCGCATCTTTCCGGTGGTCAGATCCCACAGCCGGGCCGTGTTGTCGATGCTTCCGCTGGCGAGGGTGCGCTTGTCGCGGCTGAACGCCACGGATGTCACCTGGTCGGTGTGGCCGGGCAGTGGGGCCCGGGGTTTCCTGGTGTCCAGGTCCCACAGCCGTACGGTCTTGTCGGCGCCGCCGGTAGCGAGCGTGTCCCCATCGGGACTGAACGCCACGGACATGATGGGATCACTGTGATCACTGAGGGGGGCGCGGGCAGATCCGCTGGTCAGGTCCCACAACCGCGCCGTCGCGTCCACGCTGCCGGTGGCGAGGCTGCTCCCGTCGGGACTGAACGCCACGGATGTCACCTCGTCGGTATGGCCGCTGAGAACGGCACGGGCCTTCCCCGTTTTCGCGTCCCACAACCGGGCCGTCTTGTCCTCGCCCGCCGTGGCGAGGGTGCTGCCGTCGGGGCTGAAGGCCACCGAGACCTCACGCAGGAGTTGGTCGGACAGTGTGACACGGGGCTTCCCGGTGGTCAGGTCCCATAGCTTCGATGTGTAGTCATGGCTGGTGGTGGCGAGGGTTCTGCCATCGGGGCTGAAGGCCACCGAGAACACGGGATCGGTGTGGCCGATGAGCGCGGCGCGCTCTTCTCCCGATTGCAAGTCCCACAAATGCACCATCGTGTCGGCGCTGCCAGCGGCGAAGGCGGTTCCGTCGGGGCTGAAAGCCACCGACGTCACGGTGTAATCGTCGCTGACGGGGAGTTCGGAGATACCTACTTCCTTGATCACGTCCCAGAAGCGCACGGTGGCGTCGTTGCTGCCGGTGGCGAGGGTGCTGCCGTCGGGGCTGAAGGCCAGCGACGTCACGCCCTGGGTGTGGCCGGTGAGGGTGGCGCGGGATTCCTCTGCGTCCAGGTCCCAGAGCCGCACCGTCTTGTCGTCGCTGCCGGTGGCGAGGGTGCGTCCGTCGGGGCTGAACGCCACGGAGGAGACCTTGTCGGTGTGGCCGGGCAGTGTGGCGCGGAGTTTCCGGGTGGACAGGTTCCACAGCCGGACCGTTGTGTCTTGGCCGGCGGTGGCGAGGGTGCGCTTGTCGGGGCTGAATGCCACCGCCGCGACCTCACCCGTATGGCCCGGCAGGCGCTGCTTCAGTGGCAGGGCTGCCGCGTTTTCCAGGCTGGCGTGGGCTTCAGGGGTGGGGCTGGCGCGGTAGGCCCGGATGGCGAGCAGCGAGGCGAGGTCGGGGTTCGTGTCGATGAGGGTGCCGGACTGGGTAGCGAGCTGTCGGGACAGGGCTGCCTGTCGCTCGTCGACGGCTGTCCGCCACTGCCAAAGTGCGCCTGCCGCGGCGAGGAGCGTGAGGACGAGGAAGGACGCGAGGATGGCGTTGAGGCGCCTGCTGCGTCGGATGACGGCCTGCTGCCGCTGCTCGCTGGCCGTGAGGAAGGCTCTGATGTCGCCTGGCAGGCGCCATTCGCGTGACCAGTCGAGCCCTGCGTCGAGCGCTGCTCCGCTGAGGAGCTCTCCCGGGTCGGATGTCGCCGCCCAGAGGGCTCGCCGCTCACGGGTCCGGTTGAACCATTCATGGAAGAGACGATCCTGGGCGACCCATTCGCGCAGAGTGCCCCACTCACGGATGAGTGCGTCGTGGACCAGTTCGGCCACCGGCTCGCCCGGAGGCGCATCGGGTCCTTCAGGAGAGCGCAGTTGGGTGGTGATGATGCGATGGAGGGTCAGGACGCCGATGACGTCGTCGACGTGCCCGTCGGCCGCATCGTCGGGGTCTGCCGCCAGGTCGCGCAGTTCGTCGAGGGGCACCTGGGCACGTACGGCAGGTACGTTGCGGCTGGGATCCTCCGGGTGCACCAAAGAGGTCAGGATGCGCCGCGCGATCGGGTGTTGCTCGGGAGGCATCCCGTTGAGGGCGTTGTCACACCATGTGGTCAGGCTTCCGCTGACAGCTCCGATGCGCCGGTAGGCCTCGTGCGTGAGGTAGCCGTCCTCCCGCCGGGACCACAGTTGGCTCAGTGCCAGCTCCAGCAGGGGCAGCACCGTGACGGGTGCCTGGCGGGCCATGTCAGGGGTCACGGCCAGGACATCCGTGACGATCTGCTCCACCAGACCCGGCTGGAAGCGGAGTCCCACGTCCTGGGCGGGCAAAGTGATGATGTCGGACAGGTCCTGCTGGCTCAGGGTGCCCGGCACATTCAGGAGACCTGGCATTGCGGTGTCCAGAAGCTCGGGGGCCAGAGCCGCCAGCTGTGGGTAGAAGTCGTCCCGCATGATCAGGATCACGCTCAGCCCGACCGGGGAGCCGACGGCCGCGGTGATCTGTTCCATGGAGGCCAGGCCGTCCTGCCGTTGCCCATGGCCAGGCTGGGTGAACAGCTCTTCGAACTGGTCGATGACCAGGAGAACGCGCTCGTAACCATCCTCCGCCGAGAGCCGTCGGCCGGCAGCGGCGGCGATGCCCTGCGTGATCGCCCCGGGGAGTCCGGCGCCCTCGATCTCCGCCAACAGGTTCTGCCGAGGCCGGGCGATGACGGGCAGCCAGCGGTCGCTGCCGGGCAGCTCACCAGCGGCCAGCGCCTGCAGGACGCCGGCCTGGACCAGGGACGACTTGCCCGAGCCGGAGGGGCCGAGCAGCAGTGTCAGCCGCCGTTGCCCGGCCAGGTTCGCAACCACCTGCCGCACCGCGTCTTTCCGACCTTGAAACCATCGGGCATGTTCTGCGGTGAAGGGCTCCAGTGCCCGATAGGGGCACACCTCTTGCACCGCGAGTTCCGGCACGATCTCCCGCAACGTCTGCGTGGCAGTGACGTAGGCGATCCCTTGCCCCCGTCGGTGGCCGTCGGGGGCGGTGATCTCCGTGAGCATGCCGATGACCAGCCCGGTCACCTGGTCCAGGACCGGCGCGCCGCTGAAGCCGGTGGTGAGATCGTTGGCGTCGGTCAACTGCAGATGGATGCCCCGCTGGGGGGAGGGCGGCAGCAGATCGCCGGCTTCACCGAAGCCGAGGTGCCCCGTCTGCGGGGCCTGTGCAGGGAACCCGTATGAGCGCACCCTGTGGCCGCTGCAGCCGGCCGCAGAGCCCAGCGGCAACGGCTTCAGACCGGGAGGGGTGCTGCTCAGGCGGACGACCGCCACGTCCTCGTCCTCCGAGGCACGCCACAACGCTGTCAGGACAAGCCCGTCCACCCGGGGGGCACCCTCCAGGTGGGGGAAGCACAGCTGTACCTGTGTACCGGGCCCTCCTCCGGCAAGCTCGACGACGTGGGCGCAGGTGACCAGCAGTCCGTCGGCGACCAGGAAGCCGGCCCCGGCGACCTTTCCGTCCGGTCCGAGGACCTGTGCCACGGCAGCGGGCAGGCTCCCCGCCATGCCGCCGTCGGGTGTCTTCGCGGTGCCGGTCATCGGATCAGCCTGCCCCTTTGTCTGGATGAGGAGGACGACCCGTGTGGTCCTTCATCTTCCACGACATGATCACTTTGAGGTGGCAACCCGCTTGGCTCTTGGTGATCACCGCCCCGGCCTGGGCGGCGAGGTCGACACCGAACTCGACCGCGATCTCATCGGGACGGGCCTTGCGCAGTTGGTCGAGTGCGGCGCGAGCCGCCTCCGTGACCGGCGCAAGTGCTTCTTGCAGCGTCCTGGGCAGCTCGCCAATGGCCTCGCCGAGGCGGCCGGCCTTCACCGGTCCCTCCAGCACACCTGCTGGTTCCTCGACCAGAATGTAGCCTCCGCCATCCAGCGGAAGTCGGGTCACCGGTGTCAAGACGGCCTCCTTCTGGGTGCTGCGATGCTGCATGCCTTCCCGCAGGTGGCGACAGGCGGTGAGTACACGGTCCCGTTCTGCGCAGGCACCCCGTCCAGCGTCGTCAACAGCGGACGCCGCCGCATCCTCGCGTAGGCCGCATGCATGAGTGGGTCCGCCGGTTCGGTGGACGAACGCGGCCCTGTCAGGGCGTGGGGACCGCCCGCCCGTACCCATGTACGGCCCGCCGTCAAGGTACGCCGCCGGCAGCTCCAGTGACGCGGCGGGTGCGCGCGCGTTCACGGTGCGCGCGCGACACCGAGGCGTTCAACGCCGCCTTCGCCGCCACCGGCACCGAGGAGGCCCCCGCTGCCCGCAGGCGATGGGCCCAGACCCACCTCGACCAGGCCGAGATCTACGACCAGCTGGCCGCGGCCGAGCCGACCGTCGCCGACGACCACCACACCGACGCCGCCAAACAGCGCGCCATCGCCGCCGAGATCACCCGAGACCAGGAGCGGACCCCATGACCCACGAAACCGACCTCGCCGCGGCCAAGGCCACCCGCCGGGCCTGGGTCTGCAGCTGCGGAGCCGACAACCCTCCGTCGTCCGCGGCTGCGAACGGGCCCCGATTGCACAACCGGCGCCCGTATCCGCAGGTCAAGCGCCTCAGAAGAGTGGGAGGAGCCTGTTCCCGACCACGGTCACGGCGAGCGCGCCCACCCCGCTGGCCGCGCCCAGCGTCGCGCGCCAGAGCAGCACCTTGGCCCGCTTCCGGCGCCGCCGCCCGGGTCCGTCCGGGGCGGAGCGCCGGGGGTTGGCCGCAGTAGGATCAGACATCTCGATTCCTTCTCACGCAGGGGTCGATTCCAGAGAGCCACCATCCGACCTTGAGCTTGCCGGCGACGAGGTCCGGTCGGTGGCTCTCTGCGTTCAACTTACCTGTGTTTACCTGGGTGTTCGGGGCGGCTCTATATACTTTTGTGTGTCAAGGCTTGTCAGCACCTGTGATTCGAAGGTGTTGCGCGGATTGGCAAACCGTGACCGGATCACAAGGGGCGGGTGAGTCCTCCGATCCATCGGCGAAAGCCTGTGAACGTGATGCGTGTCACGCGCGTGTGGGGTGGGGCTTCAGGGTGGGGGGCCGCTCGGGTTGATCGTGCGCTCGCTGCCGCGGGGTGGGTG
>NZ_JOBX01000031.1:0-75744 GCF_000720645.1 Streptomyces sp. NRRL S-378 | reverse complement strand
CCACCGAGATCTACACCTCTCTATTCGTCGGCAGCGTCAGATGTGTATAAGAGACAGACCCCGCCCCCGCCCAGGTCGCCTCCCAGCCGGTCCCCAGGCCCCTTGCACTTGCCCCAGCCTCGGGGGCAGGGGCCCCCTCCATACCCCCGAGGGGCCTCTGTCCCCTCGAAGGGGGCGGGTAAGGCCCTGAGGTGTCGGGTCAGGGACGGGGTCGCTTCGTCGGCAAGGGCCCGGCCCCCCTCAGCCACCGCCCGGCCCCGCCCCCGGACACGCAGAGGGCCCCCGGATGCCCATGGCATCCGGGGGCCCTCATCGGTACGACTAGCGCAGCGACGTCGCTCGGGCTTCGCGGCGGTTGTGGCGGAAGGTGTTGGCCCTCCGCGTCGTCGCGAACAGCGGGATCGTCGCGGCCATCGCGATCTGCAGGGCGCAGCCGGTCTGGAGCAGCAGCTGGCCGCCCGGGGCGTCGAACGCCCAGGCCGCCAGGAGCCCCATCGCGCTGATGATCCAGCAGAGCATCGCCACCGCGAGGACACCCCGCGGCTTGGGGTACTCGACCCGGCTCACCATCAGCCAGGCCACCCCGATGATCGCCAGCAGCGTCGGGATGAACGGCAGCTCCAGCAGGACGATCGAGACGACCGTCAGCGCGCCGAAGGGGCTCGGCATGCCCTGGAACATGCCGTCCTTCATCGTCACGCAGCTGAATCTCGCGAGCCGGAGCACCACGGCGAGCAGCACCACGATCGCGGCCAGTGCCGACATCTTCTGGTCCGCGTCGACGGCGACCATGCCGTAGACGAGGACGAAGTAGGCCGGGGCCAGGCCGAAGCTGATCAGGTCGGACAGGTTGTCCAGCTCGGCACCCATCGGCGAGCTGCGCAGCTTGCGGGCGACGATGCCGTCGAAGAGGTCGAAGACCGCGGCGAGCAGCATCAGTATCACGGCCGTGGCGGCGCTGTTGCGGGCCATGCCCGACTCGCCGCTCCCGGTGAGGTGCGGGATGAGGATCCCGGTGGTGGTGAAGTACACCGCCATGAATCCGCACGTGGCGTTGCCGAGGGTGAGGGTGTCCGCTATCGACAGCCGCAGCGAGAGCGGCATGTCGTCCTCGGCGGACTCCTCCTCGGTGGACTCGGGCACCCAGCCGGTGGCCGGAGTCTCAGGGTCAGTCACGGTCAATTCGTGTCACCCCCGCGGTGGTGGCCTGACCGACCTCGACCGCGACCTCGACGCCCTCCGGGAGGTAGATGTCGACGCGGGAGCCGAAGCGGATCAGACCGATGCGTTCGCCCTGCTCCACCTTGGTGCCGGCCGGCAGGTACGGGACGATGCGGCGGGCGACGGCGCCGGCGATCTGCACCATCTCGATGTCGCCGAGCTCGGTGTCGAAGTGCCAGACAACGCGCTCGTTGTTCTCGCTCTCCTTGTTGAAGGCCGGGACGAATCCGCCGGGGACGTGCTCCACGGACGTCACCGTGCCCGCGAGGGGCGCGCGGTTGACGTGGACGTTGAGCGGGCTCATGAAGATCGCGACCCGGGTCCGCCCGTCCTTCCACGGCATGATGCTCTGCACCACACCGTCGGCGGGCGAGATGACACGGCCCTGGGCGATCTCACGCTCGGGGTCGCGGAAGAACCACAGCATGCCCGCGGCGAGCGCGGTTGCGGGCACGGCCACAGCGGCCCAGCGTCCGGACTTGCGGGCCCGGGTGAGGCTGAGCGCCGCGGTGGCGACGGTCGGCAGAAGCCACGGCGATGCTCCGCGGGCGAGACGTACGCCGAGTCGGCTGTCGCGGGATGCAGAGGTTTGGCTGTGGGGCATGGATGACCTTCGTAGCGGGTGATTGCCGCGCCGCAAACAGGGGGACGGGACGGCGGCTTTACTGGAATGCTATCGGTTGCGCGCAACAACTGGGCAAGCCAGAAGCCGAGTCGATGGCCGTCGGCCAGTGACTGGGAGTGACCTTGTTGCGACGGACCCGGGGAGGATCCGCCGCAAAAGGGACTTTCAGCCCTGGAGTCGGTACTCCTCAAGCAGGCGTCGCCCGATGATCATTTTCTGGATCTCGGCGGTACCTTCACCGATGAGCAGCATCGGAGCCTCGCGGTAGAGGCGCTCGATCTCGTACTCCTTCGAGAATCCGTATCCACCGTGGATGCGGAAGGCGTCCTCGACCACCTCCTTGCAGTACTCGGAGGCGAGGTACTTCGCCATCCCTGCTTCGAGGTCGTTTCGTTCCCCGGAGTCCTTTTTGCGTGCTGCGTTCACCATCATCGCATGAGCGGCTTCGACCTTGGTAGCCATCTCGGCCAGCTTGAACTGGATGGCCTGGTGTTCGGCGATGGCCTTGCCGAAAGTGTGACGTTGCTGGGCATAGGAGACACCCAGTTCGAAAGCACGCTGAGCGACGCCGCAGCCACGCGCCGCCACGTTGACCCGGCCGACCTCGACGCCGTCCATCATTTGGTAAAACCCTCGGCCGGTCCGGCCGCCGAGGACGCGATTGGCCGGAATGCGCAGTCCGTCCATGATGAGCTCGGTCGTGTCGACGCCCTTGTAGCCCATCTTGTCGATCTTGCCGGGGATGGTCAGGCCGGGACGGACCTCACCGAAACCGGGCTCCTTCTCGACGAGGAAGGTCGTCATCGACTTGTGGGGCGCGGTGCCCTCGGGGTGTCCTTCGTCACTGCGGACGAGAACGGCCACCAGGGTGGAGCTGCCGCCGTTCGTCAGCCACATCTTCTGGCCGTTCAGGACGTACTCGTCGCCGTCCTTCACCGCCTTGGACGTGATGGCCGACACGTCGGAACCGAGCGCCGGCTCGGACATCGAGAACGCGCCGCGCACCTCGCCCAGCGCCATGCGCGGGAGGAAGTGGTCCTTCTGCTCCTGCGTGCCGTGCTGCTTGAGCATGTACGCCACGATGAAGTGCGTGTTGATGATGCCCGAGACGGACATCCAGCCCCGCGCGATCTCCTCGACGCACAGGGCGTAGGTGAGGAGCGACTCACCCAGGCCGCCGTACTCCTCCGGGATCATCAGCCCGAAGAGGCCGAGCTCCTTGAGGCCGTCGACGATCTGCTGCGGGTACTCGTCGCGGTGCTCCAGCTCGGTGGCGACCGGGATGATCTCCTTGTCGACGAACTCGCGGACGGTCTTGAGGATCTCCCGCTGGACGTCGGTCAGCCCGGCGGTCTGGGCGAGTCGGGCCATGGCTACTTCTCCTGGGTCTTCAGCTGGGGGCGGCCGGGCTGCTCGCCGCCGCGCTCCTTGATGTACGTCTCGGTCGGGACCATCACCTTGCGCCGGAAGACGCAGACGAGGGTTCCGTCCTGCTTGTAGCCCTTGGTCTCGACGTAGACGATGCCGCGGTCGTTCTTCGACTTCGACGGGGTCTTGTCGAGGACCGTGGTCTCGCCGTAGATCGTGTCGCCGTGGAAGGTCGGCGCCACGTGCCGCAGGGATTCGATCTCCAGGTTGGCGATGGCCTTCCCGGAGACGTCCGGCACGGACATGCCGAGCAGCAGCGAGTAGATGTAGTTGCCCACGACCACGTTCTTGCCGAAGTCGGTGGTGTTCTCGGCGTAGTTCGCGTCCATGTGGAGCGGGTGGTGGTTCATGGTCAGGAGACAGAAGAGGTGGTCGTCGTACTCCGTGACCGTCTTCCCGGGCCAGTGCTTGTAGACGGCCCCGACCTCGAACTCCTCGTACGTACGTCCGAACTGCATCGGGATCAGGCCTCCGGGATCTCGAACTTGGTGGTGCGCTGCATGCCGGCGGCCCGGCCCTTGCCCGCGATGACCAGGGCCATCTTGCGGCTGGCCTCGTCGATCATCTCGTCGCCGAGCATCGCGGAGCCCTTCTTACCGCCGGCCTCCGAGGTGCACCAGTCGTACGCGTCGAGGATCAGCTCGGCGTGGTCGTAGTCCTCCTGGGAGGGGGAGAAGACCTCGTTGGCCGCGTCGACCTGGCCGGGGTGCAGGACCCACTTGCCGTCGAAGCCCAGCGCCGCCGCCCGGCCGGCCACCTCGCGGTAGGCGTCCACGTCACGGATCTGGAGGAAGGGGCCGTCGATCGCCTGGAGGTTGTGCGTGCGGGCCGCCATCAGGATCCGCATCAAGATGTAGTGGTAGGCGTCCGCCGGGTAGCCGGGCGGCTGCATGCCCACGACCAGGGACTTCATGTTGATCGAGGCCATGAAGTCGGCGGGACCGAAGATGATGGTCTCCAGCCGGGGGGAGGCGGCGGCGATCTCGTCGACGTTCACCAGGCCCTTGGCGTTCTCGATCTGCGCCTCGATGCCGATCTTTCCGACCTCGAAGCCCATGGTCTTCTCGATCTGGGTCAGGAGGAGGTCGAGGGCCACGACCTGCTGTGCGTCCTGGACCTTCGGCAGCATGATGCAGTCGAGGTTCTGGCCGGCGCCCTCGACGACCGTGATGACGTCGCGGTAGGTCCAGTGGGTGGTCCAGTCGTTGACGCGCACGACGCGGGTCTTGCCGGTCCAGTCGCCGTTGTTCAGCGCGTCCACGATGGTGTGGCGGGCGCCTTCCTTGGCGAGCGGGGCGCAGGCGTCCTCCAGGTCCAGGAAGACCTGGTCGGCCGGCAGGCCCTGGGCCTTCTCCAGGAACCGCGGGTTCGAGCCGGGCACCGCGAGGCAGGAGCGACGCGGGCGAAGGCGGTTCACCGGGTGGACGGGCGTGGTCATGCGGGGACCTCCGTGCTTGCAACGAGTGCGTTGTCTGTGTCGAGGGGAGCGAGCTTGTTGGCCTTGCGGATCTCGTCGACGATACGGCCGATGATCTCCGTGATGCCGAAGTCCTTCGGCGTGAAGACCGCGGCGACACCCGCGGCCCTGAGCGCGACGGCGTCGGCGTTCGGAATGATGCCTCCGACGATGACGGGGATGTCACCCGCCCCCGCCGTGCGCAGCCGCTCCAGGACGTCCGGGACCAGGGCGCTGTGCGATCCGGACAGGATGGACAGTCCCACGCAGTGCACGTCCTCGGCCAGCGCGGCGGAGGAGATCTCCTCGGGCGTCAGCCTGATGCCCTGGTAGACCACCTCGAATCCGGCGTCGCGGGCACGGACGGCGATCTGCTCGGCGCCGTTGGAGTGCCCGTCCAGGCCGGGCTTGCCCACCAGCAGCCGCAGCCGGCCGGAGCCGAGCTCGTCGGCGGTGCGCGCCACCTTCTCGCGGACCTCGTGCATCGGGGTGCCCGGTTCGGCGGCCACCGCGACCGGGGCCGAGGAGACCCCGGTCGGGGCGCGGAACTCGCCGAACACCTCGCGCAGTGCGCCCGCCCATTCGCCGGTGGTGACACCGGCCCGGGCGCACTCCAGGGTGGCCTCCATCAGGTTCTCGGTGCCCGCCGCGGCCTCCTTCAGGCGCTCCAGCGCCTGCTGGGTGGTGGGGAAGACGAACGGGTCGCCGTTGCCCTGGCGGTCCGAGGACTCCTGGCGCTCGGAGCGCCAGCGGCCGATGCGCTCGACGGTCAGGGCCTCCACGGCCCCGTCGACGGTCATGATGGCGCCGTCCAGGTCGGCCGTGAGCGGGTTCGGCTCGGTCTGCTCGAAGCAGTTCACGCCGACGATCTTGTCCTCGCCGGCCTCGATCCGGGCCCGCCGCACGGCGTGCGAGGAGACCAGCTGCGACTTCAGGTAGCCGGACTCGACGGCGGCCATGGCGCCGCCCATCTCCTGGATCCGGTCGATCTCGGCCAGGCAGTCGGCGACCAGGGAGTCGACTTTGGCCTCGATGACGTGGGATCCGGCGAAGATGTCGTCGTACTCCAGCAGGTCGCTCTCGTGGGCGAGGACCTGCTGGATGCGCAGCGACCACTGCTGGTCCCAGGGCCGGGGCAGGCCCAGCGCCTCGTTCCAGGCGGGCAGCTGCACCGCGCGGGCGCGGGCGTCCTTGGAGAGGGTGACCGCGAGCATCTCCAGCACGATGCGCTGGACGTTGTTCTCGGGCTGCGCCTCGGTGAGTCCCAGGGAGTTGACCTGGACGCCGTAACGGAAGCGGCGCTGCTTCGCGTTCTCGATGCCGTAGCGCTCCTTGGTGACCTTGTCCCAGATGCGGCCGAAGGCGCGCATCTTGCACATCTCCTCGATGAAGCGGACGCCCGCGTTCACGAAGAAGGAGATACGGGCGACCACCTCGCCGAAGCGTTCCTCGGGAACCTGCCCCGAGTCGCGCACCGAGTCGAGGACGGCGATCGCCGTGGACATCGCGTACGAGATCTCCTGGACCGGGGTGGCCCCGGCCTCCTGCAGGTGGTAGCTGCAGATGTTGATCGGGTTCCACTTCGGGATGTGGTTGACCGTGTACGCGATCATGTCGGTCGTCAGCCGCAGGGACGGCCCCGGCGGGAAGACGTGCGTCCCGCGCGAGAGGTACTCCTTGACGATGTCGTTCTGGGTGGTGCCCTGGAGCTGGGAGATGTCCGCGCCCTGCTCCTCGGCGGCCACCTGGTAGAGCGCCAGCAGCCACATGGCGGTGGCGTTGATCGTCATCGAGGTGTTCATCTGCTCCAGGGGTATGTCCTGGAACAGCCGCCGCATGTCGCCCAGATGGGAGACCGGGACCCCGACCCGGCCCACCTCGCCGCGGGCGAGGATGTGGTCGGGGTCGTAGCCGGTCTGCGTCGGCAGGTCGAACGCGACCGACAGGCCGGTCTGGCCCTTGGCGAGGTTGCGGCGGTACAGCTCGTTGGACGCCTCGGCCGTGGAGTGGCCGGCGTACGTCCGCATGAGCCACGGACGGTCCTTCTGGCGCTCTGTCATCTCAGGCTGTCCCTTAGGCCTTTGAACGGACTCAGACGTTGCGGAAGCGGTTGATGGCGTCGATGTGCTGGGCGCGCATCTCGTGGTTGCGGATGCCCAGGCCCTCCTCGGGGGCCAGCGCGAGGACGCCGACCTTGCCCTGGTGGAGGTTGCGGTGGACGTCGTAGGCGGCCTGGCCGGTCTCCTCCAGGGAGTAGACCTTCGACAGGGTGGGGTGGATCTTGCCCTTGGCGATCAGGCGGTTGGCCTCCCACGCCTCGCGGTAGTTGGCGAAGTGCGAGCCGACGATCCGCTTCAGCGACATCCACAGGTAGCGGTTGTCGTACTGGTGCATGTAGCCCGAGGTCGAGGCGCAGGTGGTGATGGTGCCGCCCTTGCGGGTGACGTAGACCGAGGCGCCGAAGGTCTCGCGGCCCGGGTGTTCGAAGACGATGTCGATGTCCTCGCCGCCGGTCAGCTCGCGGATCTTCGCGCCGAAGCGCTTCCACTCGCGGGGGTCCTGGGTGTTCTCGTCCTTCCAGAACTTGTAGCCCTCGGCGTTGCGGTCGATGACCGCCGTGGCGCCCATGGACCGGCAGATGTCGGCCTTCTCGGGGGAGGAGACGACGCAGATCGGGTTGGCGCCGCCGGCCAGCGCGAACTGGGTGGCGTACGAGCCGAGGCCGCCGCTGGCGCCCCAGATCAGGACGTTGTCGCCCTGCTTCATGCCGGCGCCGTTGTTGGAGACCAGCTGGCGGTAGGCGGTGGAGTTGACCAGGCCGGGGGAGGCGGCCTCCTCCCAGCTGAGGTGGTCGGGCTTCGGCATCAGCTGGTTCGACTTGACGAGCGCGATCTCGGCGAGGCCGCCGAAGTTGGTCTCGAAGCCCCAGATGCGCTGCTCGGGGTCGAGCATCGTGTCGTTGTGGCCGTCGGAGGACTCCAGCTCGACGGAGAGGCAGTGCGCGACGACCTCGTCGCCCGGGTTCCAGGCGTTGACGCCGGGGCCGGTGCGCAGGACGACGCCCGCGAGGTCGGAGCCGATGACGTGGTAGGGGAGGTCGTGGCGCTTGGTGAGCTCCGACAGGCGCCCGTAGCGCTCCAGGAAGCTGAAGGTGGAAACGGGCTCGAAGATCGAGGTCCACACCGAGTTGTAGTTGACCGAGGAGGCCATGACGGCCACCAGGGCCTCGCCCGGGCCCAGCTCGGGGAGCGGCACGTGGTCCAGGTGCAGGGACTTGCGCGGGTCCTTCTCGCGCGTGGTGAGCCCCGCGAACATCTCCGCCTCGTCCTTGTGCACGGTGATCGCGCGGTAGGAGTCGGGCAGCGGCAGGGCTGCGAAGTCTGCGGCGGTGGCGGACTGCGACTGAATCGCGTCCAGGATGTCCTTCACGGTGAGCCTCCGGCTAGCGCTGATGAGGGTGCGCTGAGGTGAACGGGTGCGTGGAGCGGTTGGGGGTGTGCCGTCGGTCCGGCGGTGCTGTGGTGCTGGGCGCCGCCCGTGGTGGGGCGTGCGGGTGCCTGGTGACGCAGGCGTCCGGGGCGCGTTCCGTGCCGTGTGGGCGTGGGTCGCGGGGACATCCGGACGACTTCAACGTATGGCACCCCGTGTCACCCGGCAAGGCACCGCGTGCCAAAACTTTCTCTCATTTGCTTATTGACCTGCGCAGATGAGCGATGATCGATCAGAGTTACCGCCGAGTAGGGGCAAGCCGGACATACGAAAGCGGCCGCCCCCCTCTCGGGGGCGGCCGCTGTGACGAGCATCGCTTCCGGCTGTGCTACTTCGCGCGCAGTGCCTCTTCGATGGTCCGCATGACCTCGTCCAGGGGCGCGTCGGTGCGGGCCACCGCCACCAGCACCTCGCCCTCCGTACGGACGGCCGCCGGCGCGGAGGGCGCCGCCGTGCTCAGGGTGCGGCCCGCGCCGATCCCGGTGCCGAAGGTCTTGCGCACGATCGAGAAGGCGTGGTCCAGCTGCGCCTCCACGTCGCCCTGGCCGCCGGCCCGCAGCCAGCGCCGCAGCACGTGGTTGTGGGCCGTGACCACCGCCGAGGCGGCCACCTCGGCCAGCAGCGGGTCGTCGTTGCCGTCGTGGTGGTCGGTCTCGTCGAAGTGCGCCAGCAGGTAGCGGGTGAACAGCCGCTCGTACCGGGCCACCGAGGCGATCTCCCGCTCCCGCAGCGCCGGCACCTCGCGGGTCAGCCGGTAGCGCTCCACCGACACCGCCGGCGAGGCTGCGTACATCTTCATGACTTCCTTGATCCCGCGGCACACCGTGTCGAGCGGGTGCTCGTGCGCCGGGGCCACGTCGAGGACGGCCTCGGCACGGATCAGGGTGTCGTCGTGGTCGGGGAAGATCGCCTCTTCCTTCGACCGGAAGTGCCGGAAGAAGGTCCGCCGCGCGACCCCGGCCGTCGCGGCGATCTCGTCGACCGTCGTCGCCTCGTACCCCTTGGTCGCGAACAGCTCCATGGCCGCGGTGGCGAGCTCACGGCGCATTTTGAGCCGCTGGGCGGCAGCCCGGGTGCCGGCCGCGCTCTCCGGGGCGTCGGGGGCCGAGGAGGCGCGGGGCGAGGTCTTGGCGGGCTGGGACATAGAGCGAAAGTACTTCATTCGCGCAGGGGAGCGCGCCTGAGGGGGGTGGGAGAGGGGTGGATGCGGGGGAGAGCCCGCACTGGGCTCGGGAGGGTCAGTCCGCCGTGAGGGTCCGGCGGACCCGAGCAGCCCTCCCCACGCATCCGGCTCGTGGCCCGCTCGCTTACCGCCGGGCGTACTCACGGAATCCGCGGCCGGTCTTCCGGCCCAGGCAGCCCGCCGCCACCAGGTGCTCCAGCAGCGGGGACGGGGCCAGGCCCGGGTCGCGGAACTCCTTGTGGAGGACCTTCTCGATGGCCAGCGAGACGTCCAGGCCCACGACGTCGAGCAGCTCGAACGGTCCCATCGGGTAGCCGCCGCCCAGCTTCATCGCCGCGTCGATCTGGTCGAGGCTCGCGTAGTGCTGCTCGACCATCTTGATCGCGTTGTTGAGGTACGGGAACAGCAGCGCGTTCACGATGAAGCCGGCCCGGTCCCCGCAGTCCACCGGGTGCTTGCGCACCTTGACGCAGATCTCGCGGACCGTGGCGTGCACGTCGTCGGCGGTCAGGACGGTCCGGACCACCTCGACCAGCTTCATCGCCGGGGCGGGGTTGAAGAAGTGCATGCCGATCACGTCCTGCGGACGCGAGGTCACCCGGGCCACCGCGATGACCGGCAGCGACGAGGTGGTGGTGGCCAGCACCGCACCCGGCCGGCAGACCTTGTCCAGCGCCGCGAACAGTTCCTGCTTGACCTCCAGGTCCTCGGCGACCGCCTCCACCGCCAGGTCCACCTCGGCGAAGGCGTCCAGCGAACCGGCCGGGGTGATCCGTCCCAGGGTCTCGTCCGCGGCCTCCTGCGTCAGCCTGCCCTTGGACACCGCACGGCCCAGGGACTTGCCGATGGCGGCCTTGGCGGCCTCCGCCTTCTCCTGGCTGCGCGCGGCCAGGACCACGTCGAACCCGGACTGGGCGAAGACCTGCGCGATACCGCTCGCCATGGTGCCGGAGCCGGCCACGCCGACCGAGCTCACCGGGCGGCCCGCGCCCAGCAGCGACCCGTCCAGCGGGGTCTGCAGGTCACGCACGATCACCGAGCTGCCGGGCGCCTCGTACGTGTAGAAGCCGCGCCCGGACTTCTGGCCGGCCAGCCCGGCCTCGGCCAGCTGCCCCAGGATCGGGGCCGGTGCGTGCAGCCGGTCGCCGGAGGAGGCGTACATGGCCTCCAGGACCGTGCGGGCCGTGTCCACGCCGATCAGGTCGAGCAGCGCGAGCGGGCCCATGGGCAGACCGCAGCCGAGCCGCATCGCCGCGTCGATGTCCTCGCGTGAGGCGTACTTCGCCTCGTACATGGCCGCGGCCTGGTTGAGGTAGCCGAAGAGCAGGCCGTCCGCGACGAATCCGGGCCGGTCGCCGACGGCCACGGGCTCCTTGCCGAGCTCGCGGGCCAGCTCCGTGACCGCCTCCACGGCCGTCGGGGCGGTCAGGACGCAGGAGACGACCTCGACCAGCTTCATCGCCGGGACCGGGTTGAAGAAGTGCAGGCCCAGCACGCGCTCCGGGCGCTGGGACTCGGCGGCGAGCCGGGTCACCGACAGGGCGTTGGTGCCCGTGGCGAGGACCGTGTCGGCCCGCACGACCGCGTCGAGCTCGCGGAACACCTGCTGCTTGACCTCGTACGACTCCGGCACGACCTCGATGACGAGATCGGCCTCGGCCGCAGCGGCCAGGTCGGTGAAGGTGCGGAAACGGGCCAGGACGTCCGCCCGCTCCTGCTCGGTGAGGCGCTCCCGGGCGACGGAACGCGCGGTCGCCGCGGCGAGGGAGGCCGAGGCCCGGCGGGCGGCGGTCTCGCTGATGTCGATGCCGATGACCTCGCGGCCGGCGCGGGCGAGGACCTCGGCGATGCCGGTGCCCATCGTGCCGAGGCCGACGACGGCGATGGTCTGGAGGGTGGGCTGACTGGACTGACGGTCCATCGAGGGACTCCAGTGGAAGAGGGTGACGACTGAGGGAGCGCGCGGCGCACAGCGCGCGCGGATGCCGTACGGGGTGCCGTGCGGTGAGGAGCCCGGGGCAGGAACGGCCCGGACCGGAGCCCGGCGGGAAGCAGCCCCGGGGGCGGAAGCGGCACGACCCTGTCCCGGGGTCATGCCGTGCATGCGAAACGAACCGACCGGCACGAGGCGGCTGCGTCACCAGGCCGCCCTCGTACGTGTTGCAACGACAGTAACTCGCCGGTAACTGGCGCGCCAGAGCGCGGAGATGTGACCTGTACCGCCGAAATGTACCGATCATCGATCATCGATCAACCGCGCTTGATCATCTACGGGAACCCGGCGTGCCGCCCGCCCCGCCCGCCTAGGGTGGGCCGCGTGAACGACGTGCTGGAGCGCCTGCGGGCGGAGGCGGGCGGCTCGCCCGAGTACGAGGTGCTGCGCGCGGCCGGCCCCGACGCCCTGGCCGCCTCCCTGACCTCGGCCGGGCTGCCCCTGTGGGCCCGCGAGCTGGCCGCGTACCGGCTCGGGCTCGCCGGGGACCGGCGCGCCTTCGAATCCCTCGTCCTGCTCCTCAACCACCGGGACCCGCCCCGCTGCGCGGCCGCCGCCGAGGCCCTGGCCGTCCTGGACGACCCGCGCACCGCCCGCGCGGCCGCGGCCCTCGCCACCAACGGCCTGCGCACGGCCTACGCCCTCCAGCCCGTCCGGCTGCTCACCGCGCTGCGCGCCCCGGAGTCCGTACCGGCGCTGATCGCCACCCTGTCGCGGCTGCTGTCCCCGCACGACCCCTACGGGCGCGTCGCACTGGCCTGCGTCGAGGGCCTGGGCGCCCTCGCCGACCCCCGCGCGCGCGAGGTCCTCACCCGCGCCCAGTCCCACCCCCGCCTCGCGGTGGCGGCCACGACCGCCCTGCGCGCCCTCGACGCCTGACGGGACCGGGCGGGCGGACCCGCCGGATCCGGTCGGCGGGCCCGGCAGGGCCGTCCGGTCAGCCGCGGAAGCCGAGCAGCCCGTGCAGGGCGGCGCCGCCCGCCGAGGAGGGCACGGCCCGGGTCGCCGTGGTCGGCTGCGGGGCCGCCTGCGCGGGGCAGGTGGCGTCCGCCGCCTGCCCGGTCCGCAGGTAGGCCGCGACCTTCTCGTCCAGGCACTTGTTCCCGCTCAGGGCGATGCCGTGGTTCCCGCCGCCCTCCTCGACCACCAGGGCCGAGCCCGACAGCTTCTCCCGCATGCTGACCGCCCCGTCGAAGGGGGTCGCCGCGTCGTCCGTCGCCTGCAGGAGCAGGGCCGGCGGCAGGTCCGCGTTGGTCACGTCGGGGGCCTGCAGCGGTTCGGTCGGCCAGAACGCGCACGGGGCGTTGTACCAGGCGTTGTTCCAGGTCATGAACGGAGCCTTGGTGTGCGTGCGCCACATGTCCGCGCGCCACTCGTTCCAGTCCCGGGGCCAGGCCGAGTCCCGGCACTGGACCGCGGTGTAGACGCTGTAGCTGTTGCCCGCGGAGGGTTCCACCGCGCCGAACCGCTCGTACGCCGCCACCAGGGGCGCCGGGTCCTTCTTCACCGCGTACGCCGCGAAGGCGTCGGCGAGGTTGGGCCAGTAGCCGTTGTAGTAGCCGCCCGGCATGTAGGTGTCCTCCAGCTCCGACGGCCCCACCTTGCCGCCGGCCGGGTTCCCCCGCAGCGACTGGCGCATGGCGTACCAGCGCGCCTCGACCGCCGCCGGGTCGGTGCCGAGCCGGTAGGTGGCGTCGTGCCGGGCGACCCACGCCAGGAAGGCCTTGTGGCGGGCGTCGAAGGCGAGGTCCTGGGAGAGGTTGTCCTCGTACCAGACCCCGTTCGGGTCGACGACGGAGTCCAGGACGAGCCGGTGCACCCGGCCCGGGTGGAGCTTGGCGTACACCGCGCCCAGGTAGGTCCCGTAGGAGTAGCCGAAATAGCTGATGCGCTGCGCGCCGAGGGCGGTGCGCAGCACCTCGATGTCCCGGGCGGCCGAGACCGTACCGATGTGCGGCAGCACGTCCGCGTGGCGGGCGCCGCAGGACTCGGCGAAGGCCCGGACGCGGTCGAGGTTGGCCCGCTCGGTCGCCGCGTCCTGCGGCACGGAATCGGGGCGGACGGGGTTGAAGTGCCCGGAACCGCAGTCGAGGGCGGGCTCGCTCTTGCCGACGCCCCGGGGGTCGAAGCCGATCACGTCGTACTGCGCCGCCACGTCCTTGGGCAGGGCGGAGGCGACGAACCCGGCGAGCGCCCGCCCGCTGCCGCCGGGACCGCCGGGGTTGACCAGCAGGGGGCCCTGGGAGGTCTTGGCGGTGTGCGGGACCCGGGTCAGCGCGAGCGTGATCGTCCGGCCGGCGGGCCGGTCGTGGTCGAGAGGCACCTCGAGGGACGCGCACTGGAGCGTCGGGTAGCGGGGGGTCGCGCAGCCGGTCCAGCGCAGCGCGGCCTGCGCGGCCCGCTCCGCCGGGGCGGGTGCGGCCGGGGCGGCCGTCACCGGACTCGCGAGGGCGGCGGCGACGGTGGAGCTCGCCAGCAGGACGGCGGCGCGCTTCTTCAAGGGGTGGAGCATGGGGCCTCCCAGCCGAGTGTTCTGGGCGGAATCGTCCCGGAAGCCACGCCTGGAAGACGGGATTGGAAGGGCCATTGGCCCGATGTGATGACCGTTCAGGCAGTGATGGACGTCAGAGGAGGGTGAGCTGGGTCGCTCCGGCGGACGCGGGTCCGTCCGGGCGTTCGGGCCGGGCGATCCCGCGGGCCGCGCCCCGCCGGGCCGGGCCGATGCCGAATTCGGCCGCGAGTTCGTGGACTTGGCGGGTGATCGTCCGCTGGTACCAGGTGGGCGCGTACGAGCCGCCCGCGTACATCCGCTCGTACCGCTCGACGAGGTGCGGGTGGTGCTCGCCCAGCCAGGCGGTGAACCACTCGCGGGCCCCGGGCCGCAGATGGAGTACCAGGGGTGTCACGGAGGTGGCGCCGGACTCGGCGACCGCCCGCACGGTGGCCCGCAGCTGGGCGGGGGAGTCACCGAGGAAGGGGATCACCGGGGCCATCAGCACCCCGCACTCGATCCCGGCGTCGGTCAGCGTCCGTACGGCGTTCAGCCGGGCGGCGGGGGAGGGCGTCCCGGGCTCCACGGTCCGCCACAGGGCGGTGTCGGTGAAGCCGACGGAGACGGAGATGCCGACCTCGGTGACCTCCGCCGCCTCGCGCAGGAGCGGCAGGTCGCGCAGGATCAGCGTGCCCTTGGTGAGGATCGAGAAGGGGTTGGCGCGGTCCCGCAGGGCCTCGATGATCCCGGGCATCAGCCGGTAGCGGCCCTCGGCGCGCTGGTAGCAGTCCACGTTGGTGCCCATCGCGATGTGCGCGCCGGTCCAGCGGGGCGCGGCGAGCTCGCGGCGCAGCAGTTCGGGCGCGTTGGTCTTGACGACGATCTGCGAGTCGAAGCCGAGGCCGGTGTCGAGGTCGAGGTAGCTGTGCGTCTTGCGTGCGAAGCAGTAGACGCACTCTTGCTGAACAGACTCACAACGGTGATGCTGGGGCGTGCCCGTACGACAGGCAGGAGCACACAGCAGTGAAGCTAGTGCACAACCCTGATGAGCCCTTGCGGGCCTTCACGTACAGCCGCATCTCGCGGGTAACCGAACGTACGACGAGCATCGCGCGTCAGACAGAGCACTGCGCCGCGGAGGTGGAGCGCCGCGGGTGGAGGCTCCTCCACCCCTTCGCAGACGAGGGTGTGAGCGGGGCGACGGACCCGGACCAGCGTCCGCAGATGTCCGTAATGATGAGCCGCCTCGACGAGGTGGACGCCATCGTCTTCTACAAGCTCGACAGGCTCTCACGGTCGACGATCGCGTTCGCCGATCTGATGGAGCGGTGCGAAAAAGCGCGCGTCTCCCTCGTCAGCGTCACGGAGCCGCTGGACCTTTCCTCCCCTATGGGCGTCGCAATGGCGGAAATCATCGCGGTATTCGCCAAGCTTGAACGGGCAATGATCCGGGAACGCTCCATGGATGCGCGACGAAAGGGGTTGGAGGACAACAAATTCGTGGGTGGGCGCATTGCGTATGGGCTCACGCCGGCCCCGCACCCCTCCGGTAAGGGCCGTTATCTCGTGCGCGATCCGGAGGCCGTCAAGGTAATCCAGCGCATGGCTGCAATGCTCCTGGACGGTGAGTCCACAACGGCAATCGCCAAAGCGCTGAACGAGGCCGGCGTCCCGACGTCACGGCAGCAGGGAGCTACGGCAAAGCGTGCTGGAGGCTTTGCGGCAGAAGACACGTATTGGCGTGGTAACGCTGTCCGTTCCATCCTCCGAAACCCCGTGCAGTTGGGCCATCGAATCGGAGACCGCGGACGCCCCGTAACGGGCCCTGACGGCCTCCCCGTCGTCGCGTGGGAACCGGTGTTCACGTGGGACGTATGGCAAGCCGTACAGGCAAAGCTCGACACCCTGAGCGTCACCCGCACGCGGCGTCTGGACGCTCACTGGCTACAGGGAGTGGCTCTGTGCGGCACGTGCGACGCGCCTCTGACGCAGACCGTTGCACACGGACACAAGGGGCTGAAGTGCTCACGCCCCAACGAGCAGCGTCACCGGCCGGCAGCGTACATCCGCGCGAACGACCTGTCGGAGTGGGTGGACGAGCAAATGACCACGGTGTTCGCACCGTTCCGCGTGGTCGAAAGTATCTGGCACCCGGGCAGCAGTAGCCGTCAGGAGCGGTTGGAGGTGGCCTCCACCATCAAGACGATGCGCGCCGACCGTGACGCGGGGCTGTACGTGGGTCCGGAGGACGAGGAGGAATTCCGAACGAAGATGACGGCACTCCTCGCGCGCCGGGCCGCACTGGAGGAGGTGTCCGACGTTGCGCCCCACTGGGAGCTGCGGGACACGGGCCGCACGTTCGGAGAGGTTTGGGAGAGCGCGCCTCATGGACGGCGGGCGGAGATGCTCGCAGACGCGGGTCTCGTAATCCGGGTGGACCCCGCGGGAGGCAGGCGCCTGCCTGTTGGGGAGCGCGCCCGCATCGAGCAGCGCAACCAAGCCGCCGCGGAGCTGGAGGCCGTTCGCGACGACGAGTCTCGGGAGCTTACGCATCGACAGGGAGGCCTGACACAGGAAGAGCACGAGGAGATTGAGCGTGACCTACTCGAAGACATCCGGCAGCAGGAACTGTTTTGATAACGACTAGGTAACAAAGCTGGGCGCGTCGGGGCAACCATACCGGCGCGCCCGGTGCGGCACGTCGGACCGGTTTGACCCGTCCTCGTCGCCGCCGTCCTCCAACTCCCCGGCCGTCGGGCGCGGGAGAGGGTACTCCGAGTTACAGGATGCGTGAAAGGGTGACGGTCTGTAGCGAACGTGCGCGTCGGAGGGCGCAAACTGTCAAACCAGACCCTGTTTTCTATTTCTCTCTAACGCGTTAAGGGAAAGTTGGAAATAGGGGTCAGGTTTGATTGTTTGGCCTGGGGGCGGACGAGGACGCCAACCCCCAGTACTGGGCTTCCCCCATAACACTAGTAGAGGGAAGTTCGGCGACCGTCGCGACTGGCGGGCGGTCCGCTCCCTCCGACGGCCGGCGCCGCTCCTGCGCTCCCCGCACTCTCCTCCGGGTAGATGCGCGGTCGAGCGGCGTCGGTCTGTCCCAAGCTTCCCGTCCGCCGGGTGTGGTGCTGTCCAGCGGTGGCGGGGGAGGTGGACGTGTTCCCTAGCCTGGCCTAAGGGTGACACTGCCTAGACGGGGCCCTGGCCGGCAGAGAGGCTACGAGGGGACCGCCGCGGGTTCGAATCCCGCCACGTCCACGCAAGGGTTCGATAGCTCAGCATGGGAGAGCGCCGGCAGTAGGCAGCTATCGCGGGTTCGAATCCCGCCGAATCCACGTACCGAGCCTGTGTCATCCGGAGGCATGCCCACCGTGGCCCCGCCCTTTATTGCGGGTGGCTCGGCAACCGGGGTAGCTCCCCGGCACCGCCCCGACGGGGGCAGGTTCCTTGGCGTAACGGCAACGCACCGTCCGATGGGACGGGGATGGGGGTTCGAGTCCCCCAGGGACCACGGGACGCGCCGGCACAGCGCGGGCGGCGTGACCGGGAGACCGGCCCAGAAATACACGTCACGAATACTGCGTCTTGGAAGGTCCGGCATTGGCGGGCCAAGCGCTCTCGAAAAGCGTGGCGCCCTTGGGCGTTGGGGGTTCGACTCCCTCACCTTCCGCGACGGCGAGACGGACGCCGTGACTGCTCATCCCTGACGCATGAGACAGTCGCAACTTCCGCTGGACCCGCAGGAGTCGTCAGCAACCCTGCGGAGGCTCGGCGCAACCGTCGTGCCGCTCCTCGACGGAGCGAGCGGCACACTGCTCCTGTAGCTCAGTGGTCAGAGCGTCCGCCTGTCGAGCGGAGGGCCGCCGGTTCGAGTCCGGTCGGGAGCGCAAAAGAGGGGCCGACGGGCGGCAACCCATCGGCCCCGAGCACGGCGACGCTGCAACGTCATACGCCGTGCATCCCTGAACGCCACCAGCATTTCGAGGGGTCCGGTCTCCCGGACAACCTCAGGATGCCGGTCGACGAGGATGCGGAGCAAGCCACCGCGGGACCCTTGGACAAGGATGAACCAACGCCCCCGTAGCTCAGTTGGAAGAGCGCCGCTCTCGTAAAGCGGATGTCGCAGGCTCGAACCCTGCTGGGGGCTCCGCTGACGTGTTCGGGGACCGGGGAACCGGGCCAGGATCCGGGCGTCAGAGGACGTGGGGCGCTGCCCGCGACGTACCGCACCCGGGCCTAACGGTCCGGATGACTTCAGCACAGCAAAGAGCCCGGCCGGGAATCAGTCGGCCGGGCTCTCGCGTTTCCGGCCGGGATCTAGTCGGCCGGGGCTTGTGTGCGCCCCCTGGTGGTCAGAGACCAGGAGGCGCGAGGTGCGGGGTTCCACCCGCGGCGGTCTCTGTCTCGTCATCCCTGCCGGGCAGAGGCCGCCGTACCGCGCCCATCGTAGCGCACAGACAGGCCAACGGGACGTAGCTCAGCGGTCAGAGCGCCGGCTTTGGGAGCCGGACGCCGCAGGTTCGAATCCTGCCGTCCCGACCACGACGAAGCCCCGCCATCGTCCACGTGAACGACGGGGACGGAATCAAGTAACCGACCCTGGAGCCCACCATGCCTCGTATCAACGTTCCCGTGCTCGTCGCGGACCGCACCGGCGTAGCCGTCACCTCGACGACCGGCGACGCCACGAACAACCACTCGATCCTGAACAACGGTCGCGTGATTGTCCTTGTGGAGAACTCCGGCGCCTCCGCGCGCATCGTGACCTTCAACGTGGCGCGCAAGGTCGACGGCCAGGTGGCGGCTCCGCGGACGAAGTCGCTTGCGGCCGGAGCGAAGGAGATGTTCGGTCCGTTCGATCCGCAGGACTACGGCGGCAAGCTGCTCGTCGACGTGGCGCACGCGGACCTGAAGCTGACGGCGATCAGCCTCTGATCAGGGGCGTGTGAACACAAGGTTCGCGTGCCGCTGGAGCCCGTCCCCCTCGAACTGCGAGGAAGCCAGCTTCCAGCCCAGGGCCTCGACGTCCTGAATCGCCTGCGCTAGGTCGGCGTCGTTTTTTGTGGGCCGCGGATAGAACTTGCGGATGAAGACGGTCTTCCCGGCCTTCCACGCGTCCCCTGCGGCCACTTCTATTGGAGGCACGGCCAGCTTCCCCAGCAGCTTCTTCAACATGCGCGCAGCGTAGATCACAGCGACGTGCCCCGTCTCGCCTTCCGCGGACGGGGCTTTTGCATGCCCGAGCGGAGGTGGGTCCGTGGCGTGGGAAGGAAGTACCCGCCGGCAGCGGCTCCCGAAGGACTGGCCGCGGATCCGGCGCAGGATCATCCGGCGTGATGGCGGCGTATGCGTGGCCCGCTACAGCGACGGCCGACGGTGTGAGCTGCCGGGTACGGACGTGGACCACATAGTCCCTGGAGACGACCACCGGGACGAGAACCTACAGCTGCTGTGTCCGTGGCACCACAGCCACAAGAGCGGCGCAGAGGGTGGCACAGCAGCTGCCCTCACGAGGGTGCGTGCACAACGCCCCCCTTCAACACACCCCGCCCTGGAGGACTGATGCTGACGCGCATACGCAGATGGCTGGGCGTGGGACGTGGAGGGACTATGCCGCCCATGGAGTGGCCACCTGGAGCCCACAGCGTGGGCCCCATACACGTGAGCTACATGCGGCGTGTGCATGCGTGTCCAGCGTGCGCACGTGTCCGTGCTGTGGTGCAGGAGCGACGCCCATGAGCGGCGCGCATGTGGTACTGACGGAGGAGAACGACACGGGCGAAGACGGCGTGATCGTTACGCACGTCAGCGTTAACGGCGTCGACGTTGGCCGGCTTGCAGCCGTGCCGAAGATCAGGGTTGGGCAGCGTGGCGGAGGCGTGACGACAGTGACGCTGGTAATCGTTCCGAGCCGCCTGGAGATCCGTGGTGATCTTGCCGACGGTGATCGTCGGGAGCCCCGCGCCGGCTTCGCTGCCAAGATCGAATGACCATGATCACCAGGGGGGTGATCCCATGATCGACTCCCTGGAGACCGTACAGGTGCTGGTTCTCGCTGTCTGTACGGGTCTGGAGGATGCCGCCAAGGCGTCCACAGGCGCCCGCTGGAGCGTCGATCCGGGGTCGGCTGGACTGCTTTGACCCCCGAAACGGGAGGCGGGCACACAGCGCCTCGAACCCCGCTCGGACGGTATTCGTGCAGGTCAACGCATTGAAAGTGTGACGCGCCGCATGTATCCTGGATCCGTGACCCGAACCTGTGAGCACTGCGCCGGCCCGCTCGCCATCATGGCGCGGAGCCACGCGCGCACCTGTTCACCCCGTTGCCGAAAGGCGCTTTCGCGCGCCAGGGCGACGGCGCTTCCGGACGAGCTGACGACCCGCGACAGGTGGGTACGCCGCTCCGCGGAAAAGGTCCCCCTGACGACCGCCGGCAAGGCGGCCTCGTCGACGAACGCGCGGACCTGGAGCAGCTACGCGGACGCTGCCGCATCGACGGCCGGCGTTGGTTTGGGCTTCGTCCTCAGCGACGTCGACGACATCGCGTGCATTGACCTCGACCACTGTCTCAACCCGCTCACGGGCCGCCTGGCGCCGTGGGCCGCAGCCATCCTCCGCGACGCGGGCGCCACCTACGTAGAGGTGTCCCCGTCCGGCGACGGGCTGCATATCTGGGGCCGCGCGGCCGTCCGACAGGGACGCCGCGTCCGACGTCCCGACGGTACGGCCGTGGAGATCTACGGGACCGGCCGCTACATCGCAATGACGGGGCGCCGACATGGCGGTTGCCCGTCCATCCTCGCGGACCTCTCCGCGGTGGTTTCCAAGCTGACGGCCCGGTAGCTCCCGACAGGGGACGGTGCGGCCGTTCCTTACCCGGGAGGTCAGATGACTGACTGGCAGTTGACTGCACATCCAAACGCTGTGATGGAGGCCGACGATGCAGTCCGCGCGTGGACTGAACAGGACACCCAGCGCGTAGAGGAGGCGGTTCGGCGCCTGCTCTGGTCTGCCGACCTGGCCAAGCGCGCATGTGCCCACGTGAAGTGGTTCGCGAGCGGAGGCGGTGGCTGATGGCTGGACGAGGCCCCGCCCCGAAGGACCCGGCCAAGAGGCGCCGGCGCAACGCCACGGAGCCAGAGACCGTCATCGTCCCCGACGACGAGATGCGCGGCCCGGAGCTGCCGGAGGGCGTTCTAGGCGTCGACGAGGAGACCGGGGAGTTCCTCCCTTGGCACCCCATGACGCAACTGTGGTGGGACTCCTGGCGCACGAGCGCGCAGGCGCAGACGTTCGTGATGACTGACTGGCTCTTCCTGATCGACACCGCCCTGATGCATCACACGATGTGGGCCAAGGGCCGGTGGGAGTTCGCCTCTGAAGTGCGCCTGCGAGCCGCGAAATTCGGCGCCACACCTGAGGACCGGGCGCGCCTGAAGCTGAAGGTCGACGACCCCGCGAACGCCCGTCAGGCGCCCGTACAGCGCCCCGACAACGTCAGTGACATCAGCTCTCGACGAGCCCGCCTCACTGGATAGGAGACCGCGTGCCGCGCACCATCGTGCGCGCCCCCGGTCATGACCGCGCCCGCTCTCTCGGGTGGATGGCGGTCGCATGGATGGAGTACTTCGTAGTCCACGGCCCTGGCGACGTTCAGGGCGAGCCCGTACGTCACCGTGACGAATACACGGGGTTCGTCGTGGACTGCTACGCGGTCGATGACGACGAGGGCCGACTCCTCTACGACTCGGCGTTCTTCAGCCGCCCAAAGGGTTGCGATAAGTCGGGCCTTGGCGCCCGCTTGGGGCTCTTCGAAGCCTTCGGGCCCGCCCGCTTCGACGGCTGGGCAGAGGGCGGAGAGGTCTACCGCGATCCGTGGGGGCTGGGGTTCGAGTACGTCTACGAACCTGGCGAGCCGATGGGCCGGCCGGTCAAGGTGCCGTACCTCCGCATCATGGCGACGGAGGAAGGCCAGACCGGCAACGTCTTCGACACCATCCATTTCAACCTGACCGACGAGGCGTCGCCCCTGTCGCAGGTCCCCAACGTCGACGTTGGGTTGACCCGAATCATCCTCCCCGACGGCGGAGAAATCATGCCGTCAACCGCTTCATCCTCGTCGAAGGATGGCGGAAAGGAAACGTGGGTTTGTTTTGACGAAACCCACCTTTACAACACCCCTGAGCTTCGGCGCATGTACGCGACCGTTACGCGAAATCTTCGCAAGAGGAAGCGCGGCGCACAGACGTGGTACCTCGAAACAACCACGATGTTCGCCCCAGGTCAGGACTCCGTCGCAGAGCGGACGTACGAGGAAGCGGAAGCGATCCAGAGCGGTCGCAAGAAGCGCGGTCGTGCTCGCCTCATGTACGACCACCGTTGGGGCGAGTGCAAGGATCTGAAGAACGAGGACGAGCTCCGAGCCGCTCTGATCGACGCCTACGGCGACGCCATGGAGTGGATGGACATCGATTCCCTCGTTGACGACTTCTACGATCTGCGCAACGACTCCGCGGACGGCAAGCGGTACTTCCTGAATTCCCGAACGATGTCCTCCGACGCGTGGATGGACCCCGACGCTTGGGCCCTTTGCCGGCGCGCGGAGGAAATAGCCGCGGGTGACTTGATCACGCTGGGTTTCGACGGCTCTATTCGCGACGACGCAACGGCCCTGACGGCCTGCCGCGTGAGCGACGGCCACCTGATGTTGCTGGGCGTCTGGGAGAAGCCTGAAGGGCCCGAGGGTGAAGGGTGGCAGGTTGACCGCGAGAGCGTCGACAACGCCGTTAACCGCGCTTTCGAGCGCTACGAGGTCTGTGGGTTCTACGCCGACCCGCCCCACTGGCAGGACTACGTGGACCGCTGGACCGCCGAGCACGGCGAACAACTCCAGGTCCGCGCCACGCAGGCCAGGCCGCTGGAGTGGTGGACCAACCGCCCCTCCCATATGGAAACGGCCCTTGATCGTTTTATGGAGGCCGTGGAAGACAAGGGACTGTCGCACGCTGAGTCCCTCGACGTCGACGAGCCCTCAGCGCTACTGCGGCTCGGCTCCGATCTGACACGCCACGTGAGGAACGCGCGTCGTCGGCCGATGGGCCGCAATCACCTCGGAATCGGCAAGGAGCACGCCAAGAGCCCGAAGAAAATCGACGCCGCAATGTCCGCAGTGCTCGCCTACGAATGCCGCGCGGATGCCGTTGCCGCAGGAATCACGAAGCGCAAAAAGCGCTCTTCCAAGCTCGTTGCCTTCTGAGAGGGGGCCCGTGAATGCCTATCGACGCTAGTAAGGTGGAGTCCCCGGGATGGTGGCTTAAGCGGCTTGGGAAGAGGCTCTTCGACGAGCGTGAGGATTACACCGACACCGCCGGTGAGTGCACTCCGGGACTCGACACGCTGCGGGACTACGCAGAGGGCCGGCCCCGAATGCCGCACGTCCCCGGCGTTGACCCGCGGGAGGTTGCGGCGTGGATGCGGGACGCGCGTACGAACTGGACGTCGCTCGTCATCGACTCCCCGACCGAGCGGCTGGGTGTCGACGGTTTCCGGTTCGGTGAGGACAAGGGCGAGAGTTCCGCTAAGGCGGCCGACGAGGACGCGAACCGGATCTGGCAGGAAAACGAGATGGACGCTGACTCTGATCTCGTCCACTACGGCGCTATGTCTCAGCGGCGAGCCTTCGTCCTCGTCGAGCGAGGCGACGACGGGCGCCCGGTCCTGACCCACGAAACTCCTCGGCAGGTGGCCGTGGAGCACGCGCAGGGCAACCGTCGAAAGCTCGCCGCGGGTCTGAAGCTCTGGCGGGACGACTGGACCGGCGACACGCGGGCAACGCTGTGGCTCCCGGACAAAATCCATCACTTTACGACGAGCAACGCCACCCCGACGTTTGCCCTACGGGCCAACGAGCTGCGCGCGTGGGATGCGTGGATCCTGCCGAACCAGACGGAGAACACAGCAGAGAACACCCTCGGCGCCGTGCCCCTCGTTCCGTTCATCAACCGGCGCAACCGTCGGCCCGAGGGATTCGCGGAGCACGAGGACGTGCTCACGATCCAGAACCGCATCAACCTCTCGCTGATCAACCTGATCGCCGCCATGAAGTACGGCGCCTTCCGCCAGCGTTGGGCCGCCGGACTGGAGGTCGACGAGGACCCGATGACGGGTCAGAAGATCCAGCCGTTCCAGCTCGATATTCGCAAGCTGTGGACCACGGCGGATCACGAAGTGAAGTTCGGAGAATTCTCCTCCACCGACCTCATGCCGTACGTCCGGGCGGTGGAGGCGGCGGTGCAGGATCTTGCAGCCGTCAGCCGTACCCCACCGCACTACCTGATTGGTGCCGTCGTCAACGTCTCAGGATCAGCCCTGACGCAGGCGGAGGCAGGCCTCGTTTCGAAGGTGCGCGACCGGCAGCGGAACTTTGGTGAGAGCTGGGAATCCGTCATGCGACTGGCATTCCGCGTTCTCGGCGACGAGCAGCGTGCGACGGCGTACACCGCAGAGACGATCTGGCGTGACCCTGAGTCGCGCACGATGGCGGAACTTGCCGACGCGGCCGTGAAGAAGCAGGCTGCCGGCGTTCCGTGGCGTCAGCGCATGGAGGATCTCGGCTACACGCCGACGCAGATCGCTCGCATGGAGGTTGACCGCGCGGCGGACGCGCTCCTTGCTGCTCCTGCGGAGGCCCCACAGCAGCCGGACGACCTTCAGGCCCGGCGCGACCAGCGGGACAGCCGCACGGTGATCGGCCGACGGAGCGACGATGACGCTGACGCGGCTTGATCGGCAGTACGGGACATCGGTCCGCGGCATATGGGCAACCACCCTTGGCCGCGTCAACCGCGCATGGACTGATCTTGGATCGTGGCGCGGGGAGGATGTTGGCCGCTTTCAGCGGACCGCCCTCCCTGCGATGCTCGCCGGGCAGCGCCAGGTGGCGTCGCTCACCACGGCCTATCTGGAACGCCTATACCGCGAGATAGCCGACGAGGACGTCCGTACGGGGCTCGACCTTGACCGGGTCACTGGCCGTGCGCTGCGAGACGTGGATCCCGCGGAGGTCTACGAGCGTCCGTTCAAAGACGTGTGGACAGCCCTTTCAACGGGCGAGCCGCTCGACGTCGCGCTAGCGCGCGGCGCTCACAGGCTGGAGACGATCGCCAAGACTGATCTTCAGCTTGCCCGGACCCATACGGTTCGGGAGGTCGGCGACGACATGCCGAAGTTCGAGTACACCGTGCGTGAGCTCCAGGGCGAGTACGACTGTGCTCTCTGCATGATCGCCTCGACACAGCGTTACCGGAAGCGGGACCTGGCCCCGATTCACCCGGGCTGTGACTGCCTCGTCAAGCTCGTGACGGCCGACGAGGACCCCGGCCAGGTCATCGACGAAGAGCGACTAGAGGCGATCCACGACGCCGTGGAGGCCGCGCTAGGCGACTTCGACCGCGGAGGCCGCGCCATGGATTACCGCAAGATCATTATTGCCCGCGAGCACGGCGAAATTGGTCCGGTGCTGGGCTACAGGGGTCAACGATTCACCGGCCCCGACGACATTCACCTTCCGACCTGACGCCCGCCATGGGCCGACGACTCCCGACAGGGGAACCCTGCATGCCTCGACGCACTCTCGCACGCTGCAATCTGCTCACGTTTGCTGCTCAGCCCTGGAACCTCTTCGAGGACGACCCGGGCGCCGGCGGTGGGGGTGGCGGTGGTGCGCCGGCCGTTAACGAGCACGGCTATCCGGACGCGACGCCGATTGCCTCGATGTCCGTTGAACATCAGCTGGCGTACTGGAAGCACCAGTCCCGCAAGCACGAAGCCGCCGTAAAGGCTTCTCCGGATGCTGCAGAGCTGGAACGCCTGCGCGCCGCAGACGCGGAGCTCACCACCCGCAAGACTGCGGAGCTCACCGAAACTCAGCGACTTCAGGCGGAGAAGGACGCCGCGGAAGCTGCGCGCGCTGCTGCGGAAGCGACGGCTGCGACCGCCACGGCGGAGCTGCTGCGCACGAAGGTAGCGGCGTCGAAGCAGCTCACTCCCGCACAGGCCGCTTGGCTCCAGGGCTCCACTCAGGAGGAGCTCGAAGCCTCCGCAGACCGACTGTTGGCCGACTTCGGGACACCCCAGGGCGGCAATCAGGGAGGCAACGTCCGCTCTGGCGGTCCGCGCGGCTCCGACGCAGGTGGGGGTGCGAAGACGACCGCAACCGGCGCTGAGCTCTACCGCCTGCGCCACGGCAAAAACTAACCACCCTCACCGGAGGAACCATGAATCTCGGACTGATTACCGAGAGCTTTTCCCAGGATCGGCGTGACTGGCTCGGCAGCGAGCACGGCACCGACGCGCCACTGAGCATCACGCTCGACACCTCGACCTTTACCGCTGGCACCCACTACCCAGACGGCTACATCAAGAGCGGTATTCCGCTCGGGAAGATCACTGCCTCCGGTAAGTACGGCCTCTACAACGACGGTGCATCGGACGGCCGGCAGACCTGCGTGGGCTTCCTCTTTACCGGCGTGGAGGTCGTGACGAAGCGGGGGGCCACGCTGAGCTCTGCGGTCGGCTCGATGCTTGTCCACTGCTTTGTCAGGGAGTCCAAGCTCCCCGTAGCCGTCGATGCCGCAGGGAAGACCGACCTCGGCGCCCGCGTCATCTTCATCTGAGAGGCCTTAACCCATGCAGCTTATTGACGAGTTCGCGACCCCGGCGGAGCTGACCGGGTATGCGCGAGCGGCTCTGGCGGACCGGCCAGAGAACGCGCTTTCCCTGGATCGGTGGCTGCCGAACCGGACTATCAACGACCTGAGTTACCGATTTACCCGGGGCGGAGGCGGTCTGACTGAAGCCGCGATGTTCCGCGCCTACGACGCCCAGTCGGACATCGCTGTACGGCCCGGTGGCGCCCGGGTGAGCGGCGAACTGCCGCCCATCTCGCGCAAGATGCCCGTCGGCGAGTACGAGCGCATCCGGCGCCGGAACCTCGACACCCAGCACGCGGAGATTCGCGACGCGATGCTGGACGACGGCGTTCGCCTGGCCCGCCAGATCGAAGCACGTATGGAGCTCGCGCGCGGTGAAGCCATTTTCAACGCGTCCGTGGCACTGAACGAGAACGGTGTGCAGGCGAGCGTGGATTTCGGCCGTGCCGCGGGCCACACCGTGACCGCTGGCACCGCGTGGTCTAACCCCGCGGCCGACGTGATCGGCGACTTTCAGACGTGGCTTGAGGTCTACAACGACACCAACGGCGGCGACCCGGACAGCGTTCTCATCTCCCGTGCCATCTGGACGGCCCTGAAGCGAAACACCCAGCTGCGCGGTCTCTCGACGACGGGCGCGACGGCGCCGAGCATCCTGACGGACAGCCTCCTTGCCGCGATCCTGGCCGACCACGGCATTCCGCCGCTCGTTCGTTATGACGCCAAGGTGTCTGTCGGTGGTGTTTCCACGCGAGTCACCCCCAATGACAAGCTTGCCTTCCTGCCGGCGCAGGGCGACGCTCTCGGACAGACCCTGTGGGGTGTGCCGGTGGAGGCCGACGACCCGCGCTACGGCCTGGCGGGCGACGCTGCGGGTGTTGCTGTCGGTGCGTACAAGAGCGAAGACCCACAGACTGTATGGACCCGCGCGACGGCAATCGCGCTCCCTGTTGTGGCGGCCCCGGACCTCTCCTTCGTCGCTGACGTTCTCTGATCGGAAACGCGAGGCATTCACGCATGGCACGTCTAGCAACGTACGTCCACGTGATGGACGACGAGGGCCGGAGCACTGTCTACGGCCCTGACGACGAGGTCCCTGCGTGGGCCGCGTCCAAGATCACCAACCCGAAGGCGTGGGCGGAGGCTCCCTCCGTGAGTCGACTTACGGAGCCCGAGCCGGCACCTAGAGCACCCGCTCCCCGCCGCACCGCGCGACGGAAGGCGGCTGTCGATGCTCCTGTTCACGACGACTGAGCTAGCCGTCCTCATGGGCCGGCCGCTGACACAGGCCCAGGGGGATCTCATCCATGAGATGACGCTCGACGCGATCCGTGGTGAGGTCGGGAACCGTCTGACGGAGCCCCTTCAGGCAGGCGTCAAAAGCGCGGCCCTGGCCGTCGCGGCACGTGTCCTCACCAACCCCGGCGGAGTCCGCTCGGAACAGGCGGGCGGGATGCTCGTGTCGTACGCCGACACACAGACCGGTGTCGTCCTCTCCGGAGATGAGCGGCGCCGGCTGCGACGAGCGGTCGGGATGGCGTCCGGCGCCGGGATGCTCGACGTAGCCCCGGAGGACACGACTCCGCTGACAACGACGCCGTGGCGGCCGTCATGAGCCTGATCGCCGCACTCCTCTCGGAGACGTGCTACATCCGGCGGCCGGGCCCAAGGGTGCGGGACTCGACGGGTTCATACGTCGCAGGCCCGCCGGTAGAGATCCGCGTCGACAACTGCGGAGTGATCAGCCCTTACGGCGTGACCGTCGGATCCTCGTCGGAGACGGCTGATGCGTCGGAAACGGTGGAGACCCGCCGCGTGTTCGCTGCGCCGCTCGGCACCGACGTCCGCCCGGCAGACCGGATAGTCCGCGGCAATGAGGTGTGGGAGGTCATCGGGCGACCGACGATCTTCCCCCTGACGTCCCTGGCCCGGGTTGAAGCTGCGGTGCGGGAGGTCACGGGCTGATGAGCTACCGCTCTAAGTACACGGGACGCTACTCCGGGATCGGCTCCATGCTCTCGAAGCCCTGGCTGCACCGCCCCTGCCGAGACGCGGCGCTGAAGATCATGGAGGCGGCGCAGTCTGTTTCCCCCATCGGTGACCCGGAAGAGGACCGGCACCCCGGCCTCTACAAGGCGTCGTTTTGGGTCGTTCCGTTGAACGCGAACGTGCCCTTCCGCGGCAAGCCCCGTATTCGCTCCGGTGCCCGCGTCATGAACACCGCTCCGCACGCCTGGCGAGTGGAAAAGGGGGACGGACGGGTACCCCGTTACGCGCCGTTCGAAAAGGCGATTGACGCGGTGAAGGCGGGTTTCGGTGGCTGACGTTGAGTCCGTGATTGCGCCCTGGATCGAAGGTGCCTTCGATGTTACGGCGGGTGCTGAGACGCCCCCGGATCTGGAGGAGCGGCTCCCCTTCGTTCGCGTCGAGCGAGTCGGAGGTGCGGACGAGCGGTTTAGCGGTCACCCGCGGATCGCTGTAGACGTCTTCGCAGCCACGGCCGACGAGGCGCGGTCCGTTGCCAAGTCGATCAGTGACGCACTCCTCTTCCTCCGCGGCCCGGTCGGAGACGCCGTGGTGCGCGATGTTCGGTGCGACGCCGGCCCGTCCCGGCAGCCATGGGCAAACCCTGCTGTCTACCGTCGCGGCGCCACTTACACCGTGAGCCTCCGGGACGCATAACCCCTGACATTCCGACCCGTCTGCCATTCGGCTTTCGGGTCTTTCGCATGCCCTGGAGGGCTCATGGCGGATACCCGCAACGCCGATCTTACGTTCGGCGGAACCGATTACCTCGTGTACTACGCGCCGGCGAACACTGCGCCGCCAGCGGCCTTTGGCGACCCTGCGTCTGGGTGGCTGAACCTTGGGTGGACGACCACTGAGGGCGGTCTCTTCAAGATGGAGGAGGAGACTAAGGACGTTGAAGCTGCGGGCTCGCTGGAGCCAATTCGAACGCTCCTGACGAAGTCCACGAAGACCACCCAGGTAACTTTCCTGGAAGCGCTGAACCCGGCGGTTCGGTCGCTTTACGACAACGTCCCCCTTGCCTCGCTGGAGCCGACGACCGACGTCGCGTCGTACGACCTGCCGGATAAGGCGGTTGACCTTCGATACGCGTTCATTTTTGACTCGATGGACGGCAACAAGCGGCTTCGCTACTACATGCCGAACGGCAAGGTTTCCGAGCGTGGCGACGAGCAGTCTCAGACGTCCGATGTAGTCCCGGTGCAGATGACCTTTAAGTTCTACAAGGGCGCAACGGCGGCAGCTGTGAAGAAGTTCATCAAGTTCGGCGGCACCGACGTTTCCGGCTTCTTCGCCTAATGAACCAGCGGGGCCCGTATCTGCGCGGGTCCGGGCCCCGCTTCATCTACAAGCAAACCTACAAGACCCGCGCAAACATACAACGACTTAGGAGACCCGCGCATGTCTGCTACCACCCCCGCTCAGGCTCAGGAGAACGAGGCGACGGAGGAGTACGGCTCGGCTGAGCTGTGCGGCACGGCACTTCGCATCAAGCCGGTTACCCAGTGGCGGCCGTCCTACCTTCGTGCACTTCGCGAAGGGGACTACGACGGCTGGGCTGCCGGCCCGCTGGACGAAGACGGCAACCGAAAGGGTGGCGCCCTGCACCCGGACGACGTGGATGAGTTTATCAAGATCGACGCCACGTTTGACGAGATCAACAAGTTCACTGCCGACGCCATGGCGTCGGTTGGAGAGACCCCGGGAAAGTCTGGAGCACGCTCCGCGTCCTCGAAGACCACGCGGAGGCGCTAGAGGCAGATCTCGCATTCCGCGGGATCGATCTGCTTGACGTATACCGGGGACGCCTTTCGCTGAGGCGTCTCCGGGTGCTCATTGAGCACTTGCCGCCGGAATCGGCAACGAAGACTGAGATTCGCAACTCCGTTGATCCGAGCGAACTCACAGCATCCGGCGACTACCGTCCCGACTTGGGTCAGTGGAGTGCCGTTGAGATGCTCCTGGCCGCACTGCGCGACGAAATCGTTCTGTCGCGCCACGTAGCGATTGCCGCTGCCGGCGGAACGGCGCCGGAATTTGAGCCGATGTCCCGGCCAGGCATTCCGCCTAAGTCAGCTGTGCGCCGCACGTTGACGGACGAGCAGCGCCGCGCCATTGATCCGCGGCTGAGAGACCAGCCGATGGAGGCGTGATGCCTGATCTCGATATCGTAGGCCGCGTAGCCGTCGACGTCGTGCCGATTGTTCCCGGATTCCACGAGAAGCTGAAAGCGATCGTTCTCCCCATCGCCGACCGTGTGGGTCGGGAGGCGGGAGAGCGGATGGGCAACGCGATAGCCAACAACATCGTGATTGCCATTCCGCAGGCCATCACAGCTGGTGGAAACGCGGCCTCCGCGGCTGCAACCCGCCAGGGTAACGACGTGGGAGGCGCGTTCGCCCGAAGCCTCCGCGCCAAGCTGACGGCCGCTTTCCGTGCTATGCCGAAGCTGGACATCCGGCTTGGGGACACCGGAGTAGACGCCGAACTGGCCCGGCTCCGGGCCCGGATGGAGGTGCTGAGCAACAAGCGGATCGGCATCGACATTGACGCTGCGGACGCCGAACGGCAGATCATCGCCATTGACGCGGAGCTGCGCCGACTGGGTGCGAACCACCCGAACATTGCGGTCCGCGCAGACACCGCCACCGCCCGAGCGGCTCTGGCGGAGATCCGCGCGGAGATTGCGGCGGTGGACGCCTCAGACATCGATCTTGACGTTAACGTCAGTACCCGCGAGGCCCGAACGGCGCTCCTGGCGCTCGCGATTCAGGCTGCGGCGCTCATCGCGATCCCCATCGGCCCCGTCATGGCGGCCGGGCTCGGGTCCATCGTCACCATGGCGACGGCAGCAGGAAGCGCGCTGGGCGCCCTGACGCTGGCATCGGTGCCCGCGATCAAGGGCGTTGCGACGGCCATACAGGCGCAGACGCAGGCTCGCGACGACGCCACCCGAGCGACGGCCGCGGGAGCCAACGCTGAGATTCAGGCGCAGCAGCGGGCGCTTCAGATGGCCGGTGCACAGCAGGCGCTGACGTCGGCCCGTCGCTCCGCAGCCTCGTCTATCGCTGCGGCGTCGGATCAGGTGGCGCGTGCGGAACGCAGTCTCGCGGATGCCCAAAAGGCTGAGCTGACGGCGCAGCAGGAACTCACGCAGGCGCGCCGCACGGCAGAGCAGCAGCTTCGATCGCTCGACGCGCAGTTGGCCGGCTCGGCGCTGGATCAGCGCTCCGCAGCGCTCCGTGTCAAGGAGACGAAGGCCGAACTCGACGAGACGCTCAGCAACACGAAGGCCACCGACGTTCAGCGCGAACGGGCACAACTCGCCTACGACGAGGCGGTTCAGGGGCTGAGTGATCAGACGGCCCGGCATAAGGAGCTCGCGTCAACGGCCGCTGAGCAGCGCAAGGCCGGGGTGGAGGGCTCGGAGGTCGTCCGACGGGCGCAGCAGCGAGTGACGGACGCGCAGCGTGCAACCGTTGATCAGGCTGCGGCGTTGGTTCGTGCACAGAAGGCGGTATCAGACGCGCACGTCAAGGCCGCGGAGGCCATCACGACGGCAGAGCGCGGCATTGCCGCTGCTCGTTTGTCGGCCTCGAAGGTAAGTGACGCCGCGACGTCGAAGACGGAGGCCTACGAGGCTGCACTGGCCAAGCTGACGCCATCACAGCGGGAACTCTTCGACTCGATCGCAGGCCCCCAGGGCCTGAAGGCAGCGTTCACGGAATGGCAGAAGTCGCTGCACCCGGAGACTATGCCGATATTCACCCGCGGGGTCAATAGCGCGAAAGCGTCTCTCCCCGGACTGACGCCGCTCGTCTTGGCCGCTGCTCGCGGCGTGACAACCCTGATGGACAAGGCGTCCGCGGCTTGGAAGACGCCGTTCTGGGTGGAGTTCAAGAAGGGCATTGCCGATCAGGCGGAGCCGGCCATCGTGGGCTTTGGCGTCGCCGTTGGGAATGTACTGGAAGGCATAGCCGGGATTATCGACGCCTTCCTTCCGCACATGGACGGCATCGCGACCCGGTCGGACTCCATAACCGAGCGGTTCGCGAAGTGGGGGACGAGCCTTAAGGGCTCGCCGGAATTCGAGCGATTCTTGGCATACGTCAAGGACACGTCTCCAGGACTGGCCGAATTCCTCGGCGACGTACTGACTGCCATGCTCGACGTGGGGAAGGCGCTGGCGCCGCTCTCGCAGACCATGTTCGAAGTTCTTTCGCCGATCTTTAAGGCCGTCAGCTGGCTCTCGACGAATGCACCGGGGTTTATCCAGGTTCTCTGGGGGATGTACTTCGTCCAAAAGGCGATAACCATCGGCATGGCGGCCTTCGTAGCCGCAATGGGTCTCTATCAGATTGCCGTCGCCGGCGCGACGCTGGTTACGGCAGGGTGGGCGGCGGCAATTAACGCCACCGGCATTGTGCCGCTGATCAGGGCAATCGTCCTCGTCGTCGGCCTGCTCGTGATCGGCATCATCTGGGCGTACAAGAACGTCGGATGGTTCCGCACGGCCGTTGACACGGCTTGGGCGGGAATCAAGACGGCCACGGTGTGGCTCTGGGAAGTCGTCCTGAAGCCGGTTTTCGAGACCCTCTGGTGGGCGATCAAGGGCATCGGAACCGTTGCGATGTGGCTCTGGGAGAACGGCATAAAGCCTGCCTTTCAGAACATCTGGGAATATGGGCGGATTCTCTACACGATTCTTGTCGTAGCCGTCCTGACGCCGATCTATCTGTGGTTCAAGCTCCTCGGCAATATCGCTATGTGGGTCTGGGACAACTTCCTGAAGCAGTTCTTCCAGGAGGTCGGAGCGAAATCGCTCTGGCTTTGGGAGAACGCCATCAAGCCGCATTTCAGTAACTTCATGACTCTCCTGAGGGCGCTGGGCGACGCGGCTTCGTGGGTCTGGGAAAACATCCTCCGCCCTGTCTTTGAGTGGATCGGGGAGAAGGCGGCGTGGCTCTACCGTTCAGGCGTCAAGCCGCACATCGACCGGCTTAAAGATCTGCTAGGTGAACTGGGCGACCGATTCACGTCGACGAAGGACAACATCGGACGCGCTTGGGATCAGATCAAGGAAATCTGCAAGGGCCCGGTCGAGTTTGTCGCGGACGTGGTTTACAACCGCGGAATTCTGCCCGTTTGGAACGCCGTAGCCAAGATCACCGGCGTGAACCCGCTGGAGAAGTTCAAGGGGTTCCACACGGGCGGCATCATGTCGGGCTACTCGCCCGGCCGTGACGACCGCCTGATTGCCGTTGGTGGCGGTGAGGCGATCATGCGTCCCGAGTGGACGCGCGCCATCGGCGCCGACCGAATCAACTCGTGGAACGCTGCTGCCCGTTCTGGCGGAGTCAGCGGAGTCCAGCGCGCCATCGCGTCCGGCATGCCGGCCTACGCGACGGGTGGCATCGTCGACTGGGTGTCCAACAAGGCCGGAAAGGTCGGTTCGCTCCTGAAGGGCGGATGGGACGCACTGACAAACCCGTCTGAGCTCTTCGACGAGCTGACCGGCGGAGTGCGCAACAAGCTGACGGCACTGGCGGCAAACCCGTTTGCGCAGGCCGTCGGCAAGATGCCGATGAAGATGATCGAGAGCCTGAAGAACAAGGCTCTTGAGTGGTTCAACTTCAGCGGCGCTGGCGGCGGGACGTGGTCGGCTCCCGTTGACGCTCGTGCGGGCACTCCGTTCGGCCAGGCCGGCGGCATGTGGTCGTCAGGTCGTCACACCGGCCTCGACTTCCCCGCAGCTATCGGCACCATCGTCCGCGCTGTCGCAGGCGGCAAGGTCAGCATGGCGACGGGCGGAGGCCCGTACGGCAATCACGTCATGATCAACCACGGTGGCGGCGTGCAGTCCCTGTACGCGCACCTGAACGAGATCCTGACGAAGGTTGGCGACACCGTCAGCGCCGGTCAAACGATCGGGCGCGTCGGTGCGACGGGCAACGTCACCGGCCCGCACCTCCACCTCGAAGCGCGGGTGAACGGCCAGGCCGTGGACCCGATGACCTACCTCGGGGGTGGCGGAGGAGGTAACGGCGGCTCCGGCGTCGCTCGTTGGCGCCCCGCGGTCCTCCGTGCGCTGAGCATGGTGGGACAGCCGGAGAGCATGGCGAACACCACGCTTCGGCGCATGATGCAGGAATCCGGCGGTGACCCGCGGGCGGTGAACCTCTGGGACATCAACGCCCGGAACGGCACGCCGTCGGTCGGCCTCATGCAGCTCATCCGCGGCACGTGGGAGGCCTACTCCGGCCCCATGCGCGGGGTTGGTCCCTACCTCCACGGCGTCAGCGTCGATCCAATCGCGAACATCTACGCGTCGATGCGGTACGCACTCAGCCGCTATGGGTCCCTGCCACGCGCGTACGACCGCCCCGGCGGCTACGCGAGCGGCGGGTTCCCCGGTATCGGCGAGTTGGCGTGGGTTGGCGAGCAGGGCCCGGAGCTCGTCCGCTTCCTCTCCCCGACGCAGGTCTACAGCAACCGCGAATCGGTGGCGATGGCCCGGCAGGCGTCGAGCCTGAAGGGGCTGGGGACGACGTCCGGCGGCGCCGCTCCTGTCAACCTCGTCGCTCACGTCTACGTGGGTGACCGGGAGATCACGGACATTGTCGACGTCCGCATTGAACACCGCGAATCCGTCGCGGTAGACCAACTCACCGCAGGGAGGCGGCTGTGACAGCAGACGAGTCGGCACCGGGGGACCCGGTGACCGAACCGGTGCCGGACCGACCGGTCTACACGGCGCCCCTGACGGAGCCACCTCCGAACATCGGCGCTACCCAGCGGCGGGGCGAACAGGGCGGTGACGGATGACCGTCCCAACCAACCTGTTGTCGGACGTCGTCAGCGGCGTCGAATCGGGGACGTCGGGGTGGACAGCGGGGAGCAACACCACGCTGTCCCACTCGACTAGGTTCTTCCTCGGAGCACGCTCCCTAGGCATGGCGGCTACGGCCGACGGCTCCGTATCGGCCACCACGGCATCACGAGTGCCAGTGGTGGCCGGTACGGAGTACCAGGCGTACGCGTTCTTTACGCATCAGCTGAACCAGGCTGCGGGACGCGTCGCGACGGTCCGAATCTCCTGGTACGCCGCCGCTATAGGTGGCTCCGCACTGTCGACGTCAACGAGTGCCGGAGTGACGCTGACGAACGATCTGTCGTGGGTGACTCCGCCCCCGCAGATCACGGCAGTCGCTCCGGTCGGCGCCGCCTACGCGTCAGTGACGATCACGGTAACCGGCCTCACTGCCGGCACGGTGGTTGCCGCGGACGTAATGACGCTCGGAGCTCCCACTGCGTGGCCGGGGACGCTGATGCCGTACACAGCGGCAAGCTGTGAAACGGGTATTGGCGACTGGGCTGCGTACCAAAACGCAACGTTGGACCGCGTCTCGTCGGACTCCTGGGAAGGTTTCTACAGCCTCCGCATCACAGCGACGGCGTCCGGGGCCACCCGCGTGCAGCCGACAGCGACGGTGCCAGTAACGCCGGGGCAAGAGTACGTAGCGCTGGCAATGGTCAAGCCTGGCGCCTCGACGAGTTTCATTGTTGAGCTGCGCTGGTACGACGCGGGCGGCGTGTTTATCTCGGCAACGCCGGTCACATGGGCTCTCACTGCCGGTACGTGGACGCGAGTGACCGCCATCGACGTCGCTCCACCCGGCGCCGTTGGCGCGCGCATCGGCCTCCGACCTACCGCATCCGCGGGTGGTCAGACGTGGCTGTGCGACCAAATGGGACTCATGCCGGCCCCGCTGCTGCCAGGCACGCTGCTGAGGTACAACGCGCAGTCCATGGAGGTGGACGCCAGCGCGTGGGCTGCTGTCACCGGGTGCACGGTAGAACGGTCGACGATTCTCGCGGTGCAGGGTGGCGCGTCACTGCGGATCAATCCCACTGGCGTGGGGCCGGAAGCCAGCGTGCAGCTGACCAACCCGGTGCCAGTGACGCCGGGGCAGGCGTACAGGTGCGGTTTTTGGCTGTACCACAACACGTCCAGCCAAGACGTCAACGTCGACGTGATCTTCACTTGGTACAACGCACTGGGGACAACGCTCGCTGAGGGTACGTTCCGATGGGTCATGGGCACCGCCGCCGGCTGGTACACGCCCGTCGGCTCCGACGTAGCCCCGGCAGGGGCAGCGTCTCTCCGCGTCACAGTGCGCGTGCTGGATCCCGGGATCCTCGACTTCTACTACCTGGACGAAATCAGCCTAGGTGCTGGCGGTCTGGGCATCGTGGCGGAGGTCATCACCGGCGCCTACGGTGCAGCGATCAGCATGCAGGGTCTGACGGTCGGAGGCCACACCCACTACGGCGTATGGCGCATGCGCGACGACGGGGCCCTGACGGCTGTGCGCGGCGAGAGCGGCGACATGGAGGCGGTCCCAATCACGGGGGACCTGGCGGTAGCCGCGGACTACGAGGCGCCCCTAGGTGTTCCGGTTCGCTACCTGCTGAGGGCATTCACAGGGACCGACTACCTGCGCTCTACGTCGCGCCCGATCACCCTTCCCGAGCCGTCACCGACGGACATAGTCGTCAAGGATCCGACGCAGCCCATTCGACAGGCCACGCTCACCGTTGCGACCCTTCCGGACTGGACCCGCCAGGCCCGACAGGGCGTGCATCAGATCAGCGGCCGTGCGCGGCCCATCGTGATCACTGACGTGCGCATGAGCCGCACGGGCACGCTGTCCGTCGTCACCGCGACTCGGGACGAAATTCAGCGGCTCTGGTGGCTCGTGGAGCAGGGGTCCACGCTGCTGATCCAGTGGCCATCAACGTGGGGCGAAGACGACACCTATGTTCAGGTTGGCGACGTCAGTGAGGCACACGTCGTCCAGTGGGCCGACTACGCGGATCGCACATGGACGCTCGCGCTGACCGAAGTTGACCGCCCCGTGGGCGGACTCACAGGGTCTGCCGCGCGCACGTGGGCGGACGTGAGCGCCGGCAATCTTGACTGGCTCCACGTGCTGATGCGCTACGCCTCGTGGCTCGACGTCTACACCGACGAGGAGCGGCCCTGATGCAGCCGATCAGCAACACGTTCCGTCAGGCGCTCACCTCGTCCCACCGTATGGCGGTACAGGTCGACGCCTACTACGACGGGGAGCTGACGTACGCGGGGCTCCCCGTCAACGATGGCGCAGTAACTCTGGACCGCGGATCGAAGACGCGGCGCTCTCTGTCGCTGACCGTCGGAGACCTGTCGCTCCTACCCTGGGATGCGACAGATCCTCTGGCGGTGTACGGCCAAGAGCTCGTCGTCAAGCGCGGAATTGCGTACGCCGGTAGTACCGAATGGGTGCGGCTCGGAACCTTCCGCATCGACGAGCCCGCCGGAAACGTCAGAAGCGGCCCGATATCCCTGACCGGGAAGTCCGCAGAGGTAGCGATACAGGACGACCGCTTCATGCAGCCCACTTCGTCCGCTGGCTATTTCACGTGCATGGACGTGATCACGTTCCTGATTCAGGAAACGATCCCCGGAGCCGTTGTCATCAACGCGACAGGAGATCTGCGGGACCCTCTCTGTCCGGTAGCAACGTGGAATGTGCAAGCGGACCGATGGGACGCAGTCACCAGCGTTGCGCGAGCGATGAACGCTGAAATTGCATGCGATGCGTTCAACCATTTCGTGGTCACCGACACCCCCAACCCGCTTACTAACCCCGTTGTCTGGGACATCGCGGATGGGGAGGGCGGAACGCTGATGTCAGCGGCGCGCGCGATGTCCAGAACGGCCGTTTACAACGCCGTTGTGGTGTCCGGTGAGAACGCCGCATCGAACTCCTCGCCCGTAAGCGCCGTTGCCTACGACGATGACCCGGCGAGCCCCACGCGTTGGGGCGGTCCTTTCGGACGCGTCCCCCGCTATTACTCGTCGGCGCTCCTGACGACGGAGGCGGAGTGCCTCGCTGCTGCGGAGTCGATGCTCTTTGACGCCACGGCACCGAATATCCAGGTATCGGTAACCGCCGCACCTAACCCCGCGCTAGAACCCGGTGACTGCATTCGCATGCGGTATGCGGGGCGCCGGCAACTCTTCATTGCGCAGGCCCTGACGATCCCCCTGACGGCCACTGGAAGTTCGTCGCTGACCCTCCGCGGCGGGAAGGACGAACCAGCATGACGAGGCTCGCAGACGCGATCCAGAGGGCCGCAGAGACGGCCGTAGAGCAGAACGCCGCGGGTTGGATGCTGGCGGTCGTCACTGCTGTCCATCTGGACGGCACGGCCGACGTCGACACGGGACGTGGGCCGGTCCTCGCGGTCCGGTACCTCCGCGGCTGGAATCCGGCCGCCGGAGATCACGTCATGGTGGCCACCAATGCAGCCGGCAACTGGCTCATTGTCGGCGCGCTGGCGACGGAGCCGGATCCCGCATAGCGCATCCCTACCTGTCGGGGCCCGTAGCTGAAGGGGCGTCCCGAATCTCAGCCATGCCCCGACTCATACCGACGGAGAATCCATGCCCGGCGTCGACGACCTCGATCAGAACATTCAATTTCCACTGCTGAGTGACCCGCCCAACATTGAGTCAGCAATGTCCAACCTCGTTGACGGCGTCGTTCCACGACTCAACTTGCGTTTTGCCGACGCCAACGCCCGCGCTGCGACGATCACTTCCCCCGTGGCGGGGATGGAGTGCTTCCTGATCGCCGAAAAGCGAAAGGAAATTTACGACGGAACAGCGTGGGTGACCATCACGCCCGGCGGTTGGGTGCCGTTGTCCCTGGATTCCGGATACGCGCCGTACTCCACATCTAATCCCGCCTATCGAATCGTCAACAACTCCGTTGAACTTCGCGGAAAAATTCAGCGTTCCGGATTCGTCTCAATGGTCCACGCAACGGCGTTTCGACTGGCAAGCCTCCCCAACGCCATCCGGCCCGCAAGCGAGCGAACTTTCATCGTGGCGACGGAGTGGGCGGCGGATCTGTTCGGGTGGCTAACCGTGCAGCCGAACGGAAATCTGACGGCTGTGCTGCCGCCAACAGGGACCGCCCCAGTTGCAGCCGTGGCCCGCTGGATCGCCCTCGACGGAGTGAGCTACCCACTCAGCTGACCCACCGCCCAACAACTGTCAGGCCCCGCACCGACGGGGCCTTTTTCATGCCCTGGAGAGGAACCCACATGGGTGAGATATGGATTGCTGAAGCTGAGCGACTCGGAGACGGCTCGATCGGCGGGGCGATGGACACCCCATCCGCGCCGGCCCGCGTCGTCTGGCACACCACGGAGAGCGGGGCGGGGGACGCGGCCTTCAAGAGCGTCGGCGCCTACCTGATCTCAGTTGCCTCCGAGCCGCACATCCTTTACGACCCGACGACCGACCGGCTCGCCCAGTACGGGCCACTGAACCAGTCCGCGCGGGCGCTGCGGAACTACGGGAGCCTGAGGACGAACCGCACTGGTGCGGCGTGTATTCAGATCGAGGTGCTCGCCCGAGCGGCCAAGCCCTTTACGGAGTACTGGCGGCCGGGCCCCAACTTCCGGGCGCTGATGCGCGCAATCCGCTCGTGGGGCGTCCCGGACGACTGGCCGGCGGGGGAGCTGGCGAAGAGCTACAGCGACGCGTCAAACCGATCGGCCTCCGTGTGGTCGTCTCGGGGTGGCCACTACGGCCACTCGAACGTTCCTGGGAACGATCACTGGGACCCGGGGAACATCGACCGCGCGGCGCTCCTGGCGGCCGGCGGCTCGACGTCCACCCCGACGCCGCCAGCTCCCTCGACGCCCAGCGTCTCTCTCGCGGCCGTCATCCGCGCAGCCCAGCGCGACCCGGGCCTTCCGCAGGGCGGGACGACGAGCGCCGCGGATGTCCGGCCCGTGGAGGCCGCGCTCCAGCGCGAAGGTCTGCTGTCGGCGTCGTACGCGAAGGACGGATCGTTCGGCTCCCTCACGCGAACCGCTTACGCAGGCTGGCAGCGTCGACTCGGCTATTCCGGGGCGGACGCTGACGGCATCCCTGGAAAGACGTCCCTGACCAAGCTCGGGGCGAAGCACGGATTCACGGTGCGCGCCTGATGGGACCTGAAGTTCTGATCGCGCTCATCTCGGCTGCGGCAGTTGTCGTCGCGGCCGGGCTGGGCGCGGCCCCCGCCCTCGTCGCTCTTCTGCGGCGTACCCGCGTCGCCGTAGCAGAGGACGGTGCGGAAACGCGGCAGTCGCTGGAGGCGCTCGGCGCTGCACTGCACGCGCGCATCGACGACGTCCGCGACGACATCGACGACATCCGCGAAGACGTCTCCCGCATCCGCGAGTGGCAGGCCGGCCATGACGCGGAACACCTCCTGATCGGCCAGCACCCACCCCGAGCGGAGGACTGACCATGCCGTTTCCCCCTGGCGTAGCTACGGTCACGCTGACCGGCCGCTACTGCCACCCCGACGGGACGCCGATCTCCGGCACCGTCACGTTCTCCGCCCCGTCGCTCCTGACGATCTCTGGCGCCGACACGATCGCCACGGGCTCCGTGACGGTGACGCTCGTCGACGGCGCGTTCAGCGTGGTCCTGATCGCCACGGACAACGCATCGGCGCAGCCCACTGACTGGCTGTACAACGTGATTGAACGTCTCCAGGACGTCTCCTCGCGTTCCTACGCCATCGCTCTGCCGCAGGGGACGCCTAACGTCAATCTGGCGGACATCGCGCCGGCGAACCCCGCGAGCGGTAACTACGTCCCCGTCATCGGCCCACCGGGCACGCCAGGGAAGACGATCCTCAGTGGGACGGGCGCCCCCAGCGTCGGTACCGGCATCGCGGGTGACTTCTACATCGATACGGCCACGTGGACGATTTACGGGCCAAAGACGGGCACCTGGCCCTCCGGCGTCGCACTGGCCGGTAGCGGGCTTATCAGCTCCGTGAACGGCCTGACGGGCGCCGTCGTCCTCGACGCGGATGACGTCGACGCTGACCCTGTCGGCACCGCTGCTGCAGCCGTAGCAGCGGAGGTGACGAGGGCGGACGCGGCATACGCACCGGCCACGGTGACGGCACGGGTAACCACGGCGGAGGCGACTCTCGCCGCGCAGCAGCGGAAGAGCATCCGACGCGGAGGCATCCCGGATCCGTCGCTGATCGACCCGCTCTACTCCGGCAGCGCCCCGACGATCACGACAGCACAGACGACGACGAGCAGCATTGCGACGCCGATCAAGCACGCTCCGCCCCTGGTGACTTTGAGCGGTAGCGACGTCCGCGGTGACTTCCTCTTCCTCGGAGCGTCCGATTTCGCTATCGGCGCCTCTGCGCCCGACACGTCCTATGCCCTACCGACGAGCAAGATCCCGCACACGTACGCGTCAGGTCAGAGCTCGTGGGCCCTGGAGTTCGTCACGGACGCCCCTGAGTTCGAAATGCGGTTCAAGTACATCAGCTCCGCGAGCATGTACCGCCTCACCATCGACGGACGCCCGGTCACCCTGGCCCCTCAGAGCGTCGGAGGAACAACGGCCGGTAGCGGCCACATGCTGAAGGTCGTCTTCGGCTCCTCGACGTACCGGCGGATCAGGCTCGATCTTTACTCGGTCCCGTTCGGCGGGATCTACATCGGCTCTGATTACCGCCTCTACCGTCCGGTGACGACCCGCGGGCGGCTGATGGTGCTGGGGGACTCGATCACCGACGGCAGTACGCAGAACTCCGGCGGAGGTACAGGCACCTGGCTCTACCGGGCGGCGCGAATGCTGGGCGTAACGGACGTCTGGGATCAGGCGCGCGGAGGCACGGGCTACGTCACTGCCGGCAGCTACGCAGTCTTTGGTGACCGCCTGGCGGCCGACGTCACGGCCTACTCGCCTGACGTCCTGATCATCAAGGGCGGGTACAACGACAACGGGGGATCTCAGCCGGCCATCGCGACGGCCGCCGCATCCCTGTACTCCGCGGCAAAGACCGCGCTCCCGTCGACGCAGATCATCGTGGTCGGGCCCATCGCTCCGACAGCGTCGCCCGGTGCCGGCATCACCAACACGGACACCACCCTTCGGACTGCGGCGCAGACCGCGGGCCTCCCCTTCGTCTCCCTCGTGACGGGCGAGACGAGGAACGAGGCCGGTACGGTGATCAGCTCCCAGACGCCGTTCATCACCTCCGCCAACGCCGCGACGTACATCGGCGCCGACACGGTGCACCCGACGGACGCGGGACACGAGGCACTCGCGCGGTGGATGACGCGTGCCCTGACGCCGCTGCTGCCGCTCTAAAGAATCTTGGGGGCCGGTACTGGATCGGCCCGGGATTCCCCCATAACCCCTGCAACACCAACAGCAGGGGAGAGGGACGCTCATGAACATCGGCCTTATCGGACGAGCACGCGTCGGCAAGGACACCGTCGGACGGATCCTCCGTGAGGCCGCCGGATACGAGCGCGTCGCCTTCGCGGACCCGCTGAAGGAAGCGGCGCTGCGGCTGGACCCGGTCGTCTACTCGTTCACCGTCGACGGCTACGGGACGGAGAACACGAGGCTGTCCGAAGTTGTCGAGTGGGGCGGCTGGGAGCAGGCAAAGGAAGAACCCGAGGTCCGCCGCATCCTTCAGGAGCTCGGCGCCGCCATGCGCACCGTTGACCCCGAGGTCTGGCTCCGCGCCGGTCTGGCCCGAGCGGAGGAAGTCAACCGCGCAACGGGGCGACCCGTCGTGATCACCGACGTCCGCTACCCCAACGAGGCCGAGTCCCTCCGCCGTGCCGGCTTCCACCTGATCTACATCGACCGGCCGGGCGTGCTGCAGCTGGACCACGAGTCCGAAGGTGCGCTGACGGCCACGGACGCGCACTACGTGATCAACAACTCAGGCTCCCTAAGTGAGCTGAAGGTGCGGACGCACGCGGTGTGGACAGCCCTCCACACCGACGAGTCGCGCCGTCAGTACGCACGATCCCTCTCCTGAAAGGACCACATGAAGCCCTTCCATACCCTGGTCAAGGACGTCGTCAACCGCGTCAAGTCGGCCGTCAACGATGCCGTGCTCCGCGGCCTCGTTGCGGCGCAGCTCTTCGCAGCGCAGGAACCTGTACGACTGCGCGCGGCACTCGCGTCAGCCATCCTCGCGGCCGGCGCCTGGCTTGGCCTCGACGTCAGCGGCTACGTGGAACAGGTAGCCGTAATCGGAGCCGTCGTCCTCCCGATCATCATCGGCGAGTCGACGCGCAAGCGGGTCAGCCCAACGACTGACCAGTAGCACCCGAAGCCCCCGTCTTCCCCCTGTGGGAGGGCGGGGGCTTTTTGCGTTTCCGGCATGACCATGGCCGCTCCAGACGCCTGACGGAGGAGGCGGAGGAACCTGTGATTTAGGGCACACAGTTGTTTCATGTCGCCTGGCAGAGGGCACAACGGGGCACACTTCCTCCAGCCTCGTCCGTAAGTCGACTCACGGAGGGATCGTGGTGGAGATTTCCGGGCGTACCCTAGCGATCATGCCGACCTCACCCGGCGCTTTGGTAGACGCTCTAACGACCGCGTGGACCCGCATCAGAGCGGACCTACCTGATCTACCAGAAGCGCAAATTGCCGTAGTGACCACAGCGCCACCCGCTGACCACGGGCCGGACAGGTGGAGCCTTACCCCGGGGGACGTGCTTCAGGGCTTGGCCGTCAGCCTCGACGTCCTGTGTGCCGGCCCTGAGGACATTGTGACGTCCCTCCTCCACGATGCTGCGCACGTACTGTGCTGGCGGAGAGGGATCAAGGACACCGCCACCCGCGGTTATTACCACAATGACGCTTACCTGAAAGCCGCCATAGAGGTAGGCCTCGAATGGCCGGAGGAGCGGGAGCGCGACCGGGTCAAGGGGTACCCAGACCCGCGGATGACGTCAGCCACCCGGGCCGCGCACGTCCCGGACATGGAGGCTCTCGCGCGCATCCTGCCCGACGTCCTGCCGCACCTGGAGGCACCTAAGTCGGCGTCGAAACGCGCAGGTCGGCCGTCGTTCCGGTGCGGATGCACCCCGGCGCGTCGAATCTGGGCGGCGCAGTCGGTGGCCGATCTTGGTCCTATCATCTGCGGTATCTGCGGGAAGTCTTTTACGTAACGTCCACAAGGGGCGCTCTAGACAGGGCGCCCTAAGTTGACGCTACGCTGTGCCTACACCCACCGTGAGGAGCTAACGCATGTCCCCGACCTCTGACCCCGTCCACGTTGGACGAGGACCGGTCGCACGTGTCTCGTCAGCGTCTCCCGAACTGTCTCTTGCCAGCATCCAAGACGAGAGCACTGACCAGCTCGTAGCCCGTGGAGCGGCATACGTCCGCGAGTACAACCGCGTGAAGGACGTAGAAAAGACGCTCCTGCGGTCAATCGCGGTCGTCCTCGTAGCCCTGCGAAGCCGGTGCATCGGTACCGACGGGCGTACAGACTGGGTGGGCAGAAGCGCCGACTACCGCGGGAAGGCGCAGGAGCTCTACCGGCAGGCCAACATCCCCGAGGACAGTCAGGACACGATTCAGGGGGCCGTCCGCTACCACATCGGCAACATCCTGCGCGACGAGCTGTCGGCGGAGGAGTTGGAGGACTACGGCCTGAAAACTCTCAGCCCCGTAGCCCGTGGCCGCGAACGACGTGCGTCCCGTGCGGCTATCGTCACGGTCGCCCGCGCCGAACTCGCAGCGGCAGACGTCGGGAAGAAGTCGAAGAAGGCGGCGCCGGCCGTGGAGCCCGCCGCCCCTTCCTCCAGTGGCTCCCTCGTCGCGGACCACCTGCGCCTGAGCAAGGGCGCCGCGACGATCATCAGTCAGCTGTCGACTGACATCATCGACGGCATGACCGACGGACAGCGCGCCAAACTGGACGAGGAGTTGGAGGCCGCTCAGAAGGCAATCGCCAGGCTCCGGCGGCACAGTCGCCGCAGGTCAGCGGCCTAACGCGCCCCATCGTCGCGCATGCGCTTCCTCCTCCGTGGGGCCGAAGTAGCAAACCTGACCCCTACTTTCAGTTTCTCTCTAACGCGCTATAGAGAAAGTGGAAGTGGGGGTCAGTTTTGGTACTTCGGCCCCTGGTTTGTCTTGGGGGAGGCGGCCGAAAGAATCTTGAACCTGGGTACTGGATCCGGCCTCGTTTCCCCCATAACCCCTCTGTAAGCAACAGCAGACGGAGGGCAGATGGCCGGAGTAAGCACGATCAAGCGGGGCGGGTCCCGCTTCTACATCGACCCGGATGACGCACACATTAAGGTGCCCGGCGTGACGTCCGTGGGCGGCATGCTGCCAAAGGACTACTTGACGTTCTGGGCGGCGAAGGAAGCCGCGGAGGCGGCCGTCAATAACTGGGACATCGTCAGCGAGCTCTGCAAGCGTGACCCGAAGGGCGCCGTCGACTACCTGAAGAACGCGCACCGCCGGAAGACGACGGCAGCGTCCGACCTAGGATCTGCGGCACACGACCTTTTCGAGCGCCTGGCGCGCGGCGAGACGGTCAACCCGCGGCACGTGCACGCCGACGTCAAGCCGCACGTGCGTTGGTTCAGCGAGTTCCTCCAGGAAGTTCAGCCGGAGTTCCTCCACCTGGAGGAGACGGTCTGGAGCGACACGCACAGCTACGCCGGCAGCTTCGACGCCATCGCGGTCATTGACGGAGAGACGGTGATCGTCGACTGGAAGACGTCGAAGAGCGTTTACGACTCTGTGGCGCTCCAGCTGTCGGCCTACCGCTACGCCGACCGCATCATTCTGGCGGCGAACGGCGAGTCCGTCGACGTGCCTGAGCTCGTCGGTGGAGCGGCCCTCCATGTTCGGCCGGAGGGCTGGGCACTGCACCCCGTCGAGTGCGGCCCGGAGGTGTTCGAGACGTTCCTGCACCTGCGCGGGGTCTTCGACTGGGAGCGGGAAGGGAAGAAGCGCGTCATCGGCAAGCCGATCGCCAGCGGCGGGGAGTTCCAGACCGGTACCCAGCGGAGGGTGGCATGACGATTTCCGGGTTGAGGGCCGCTTACCGTGCGGCGCGCGTAAGCCTGGCCGGCCGGAGCGTGCTGAGCGTCGGTGAGGTTGTGGGGATGATTGGGGGACTAGAGCACGCGGCGCTTGGGGAGGTGTACGCGGAGAACTCCCGCGGAGGCGAAGCCCGGAGCGTCGTCGACGCCGTCGCTCGTACTCTCGACGTCGACATTGACGCCGGCCCCGGGCACCGCTGGGACGCCGACCACATGCGCCGCGTGACGGACGCTGTCACGGCAATGGTGCGGGACCGCGACTACCTTGCGGGAACATGCAGCAGCCTGCGTGATCTGCTGCGCAAGGAGAAGGAGCGGGCCGACGCCGCCATTGCCCGTGAGGAAGCGGCAGACGAAGCCGCGGAGCAGTTCGAGGCAGAGCGCGACGAGGCCCGCGAGCAGCGCGACGCTTGGAAGACGGCGCTGGAGCAGATGGAGGCCAAGCGCGTTCTTCCCCTTCAGCGCGAACTGCGTGAGGAGCGGGAGAAGAACGCTGAGCTCATCGCGGAGAACCGCACCGCGCGAGCGGCTGCACGGCGGGTGGTGTTCCACACAACGGCCGCCGATGAACGGCGCGTCGCTCCGGGGGTTGTGTGGCGGACGCTGACCACAGAGGAGCACACCCATACAGACGAGGAACTTCAGCGCTTGGCGGAGAGCGTGGCCATGCGGGCGCTGCTGGACTCCCTCGTCTCCGATCTGAAGAACACCATCGTGAGCCAGGCCCGCGAGATTGCGCGGCTGAAGGGAGAGAGCGAGTGAGCCGCATGGACGAGCTGCTGTCGAAGGTCAAGGAGGAGTACACCTGTCACGGCAGCTACCCCGGGTCCGACGACCTGCCGAAGGAGGTAGCGGAGTTCCTGGAGCTGCTCCGGGCTGAGGTTCTGTCGCTGAAGGCAGCTATGCAGCTTGTTGGGCAGCGCAGCGGGGTCGATCCCGTCATGTCCCGCGCCGACGCTCTGAAGCTCGCCCGAGAGCACGTCGAGTCGATGTCCACCAACGCCCGCGGCTATCAGGACGGCGTCAGCCTGGCCAACAAGGTGTCGGCCGTCGACACCTTCGCACGGTTCCTGCTGGGGGAGGAGAGCGAATGAACGAGGACCGGTTCGAGAAGCTCGTCACCGGCGTTGCGCTCCTGCCCGTGGAAGCGTTCGGTCTCATGATCCTGATGGGGGCGCTGCACAGCTTCCTGCCCGTGGCGGCGATCGGCTACTGGACCGCCTTCGGCATCGTCTTCGGCATCGACGCTCTCGCGGCGACGATCACGAAGCTCCGCCAGGCCAAGTAACGCGAGTCATTCACACAGCGGGGCGTCCGACGTGGACGTCTCGCTCTCACGCATGCGCAGAGGAGAGAGCATGACCGACTTTGAGTTCACCCCCTGGCCCAAGACAGCCCGGCTCTTCCGAGACATCGTCATCACGGAGAAGATCGACGGCACCAACGCAGCAATCCACATTGCGGAGGACGGCCGGGTTGCCGCCCAGTCCCGGAACCGGCTGATCACGCCGGACAGCGACAACTACGGGTTCGCGAAGTGGGTGCACACCAACGCTGACAGCCTGCACCAGATTCTCGGCACCGGCCTCCACTACGGCGAGTGGTGGGGGCACGGTATTCAGCGGGGTTACGGCATGACCGAGCGCCGGTTCAGCCTGTTCAACACCTCACGATGGGTGGGGCAAGAGACGATGCACGGCGACATCGACCCCGTCATTCAGCTCCGTGACGGCTCCCTCAGTGCAGTGCCCGTGATGTATCACGGCACGTTTAGCGAGGCTCGGGTACACCACGCTCTGATGAGCCTGAAGCTGCACGGCTCCCACGCGGCCCCCGGCTTCATGAACCCCGAAGGGATCTGCATTTTCCACACGCAGACCCGCAGCGTCTTCAAGGTCACCCTTGACCACAACGACGCTGGCAAGTGGGAGGCGGCGTGACCACGCGACAGCGCCTCGTCGTTGCCCACGTTGCCGCCTTCGTCGTCCTGGCGCTGCTCCTTGGATTCACCGTCGCCGCATGCGACGACCAGCCGGCCTCGTCGACGGGCGTGGAGCTCGACATCGACCGTCCAAAGGCCCGGAAGACCGCGAAGCCCGCGGCACCGAAGCCCGCAGCCCCCAAGCCGCCGGCCGCCAAGGCCCCGTCGACGAGGAAGCGATGAGACCGAACGATCAGCGCAGCCCCGATTACTGCTGGACGCACGGCTGCATGCGCGGCGCGTGCCCGACACCGCACTGAGGAGAAGAGCATGAGTCCGGAGGAGTACGCGGCTGCGCTGGAGAGCGAGCGCGTCGAGCGGTGTGCACGGATCAGCTACGAGGTACGGGCGGATGGTCCGGGGCGGTGGTTCCTGGCTCGTCGGAACTCCGCTCGCCAGTCGTGGGGACTCACGACGTACGCGACACGTGAAGCCGCGGACGCCGTTGCGGCTGTGCTGAACGGGATGAAGGGACACGAGGCATGACCCTCGAAGAGCACGCCCGCGCCATTGAAGCAGCGATTCAGGCTGCCGCGGACGATGGATACGAACTGGACAACGGAAGCGGGTCACCGATCTACCGAATGGATCTGAACGAGGTCTGCGACGGCGACACCACGGAGTCCTACGTGGAGCTGAGCCTCCCTGTCACGACGGCCTTTTAGCGCGAGCCACTCACGCGCTCCCTCAGCCCCCGGTTGCTTCGGCGCCGGGGGCTTTCGGCGTGTACCCACAAAGCAGAGGAGAGCGCTCGTGATCAACGGAGGCAGCACCATCCACACCGCTGACGGTTCGACCGTCACCATCCGGCCGCATGGGAACCACGCCTACGACCTGGAGACCCGAAACGCCAGGGGCGAGACCATCTCAACTGTCGTCATGTCCGCCGCGGACCTTCGAGCCCTCGTCGACGAGGCGGAGGTGAACCTCCCGTGGTAACTGCGGAGGAACTGCTCGTCCGCCGACTGGCGCATCTGCTCTTGAAGTCGCGCGGCGGGACGTACCAGCACAACGAGAAGGACGCGAAGGCCATGGTCGCGCGGGTCAAGGAAGAGTGGAGGCAGTACCGGTGAGCACACAGATGAAGCTGACGGAGTTCCTCCAGGATTACGCGCGCCTCGACGCCGTAGACGCATCGCTCTTCGCGGAACGGTTCCTGACACAGCACGCGCACGAACTTGCGGAGCAGATCCGCACGACGGACCTCCCTGAGATTCACGTCGACATGTTCGACAACGGCGCTCAGTGGGCCGCCAACCTGATCGACCCGGAGGTGACTGCATGAGGCGCGCACGTTGCCACGAGGCTCACGGCCCCCGGAACGGCGGCCCTGACTGGCTTCTTTGCCAGGTGGCTGCCGGCACGGTGTCGCCGGAGGAAGCCACCCGCAAGTACGCGGCGATGACGAAGGCCGTCGTCGTGGAGGCGCGACGTCGTCACGCGCACGAGTTGGCGGAGCATATCCGCGCCATGGACGCCGGGGTGATCCGCATGGCGGGCCGGCGCGTGACGGACGTGGACCTGATCGCAGACCTGATCGACCCGGAGGTGACCACATGACCCGCACCGACCCTGCCCTCTCCCCGGCCGCGCAGGACGACGAGGAAAAGCTCAGCCGGATGGACCTCCTGTCCAGCGCGTACGGCTTCATCTCGTCGCGCGAGTGGCCGGACGGCTACGGCGTGCACGACGTGATCAGTGTCGCGCGGTTCCTGGAGACGGAGGACGAGGACTGATGGCCAAGATTACCGAAACTGCGTCGTACACCGTGGAACTGACCGGGCGCGAGCTGGCGCTCGTTCAGCGCGCGCTGAATCTCGTGCGGACGTACGGGGACCCGGAGGAGTGGGACGAGGCGGCAGAGCTGCGGGCCGCACTGGAGGTACGACAGTGAGCATGGCTGAGCTCGTCGCAGCTGGCGCGCCGGAGCTGCCTGACGGTTGGTTCTACCGAATCAAAGACACTCACCTCGTCGGGCTGCGCGTCGACATCCGGCGCCGACGGCGCGTCGGCTCCACGGCTGTCCGGGGCGCGTACTCGTACGTCTTTCACAGCCAGCACGACGACGCGCAGTCGGCCGTTGTGGCGGCGTGCACGAGGGCGCACGAGAAGTGGCAGGCGGAGGCAGACGACATCGCCCGCTTTCGGGCCGTGACGGCGTACATCGGAGACCACGACCCGAGGGGCGGCGCACGATGACAACCCCTGACACCCCGTTCGATCCGGAAGAGGTACGCCAGCAACTGGCCGTCGGCATGCTCGACATGGCGGGCATCCTGATCCCGATCTACGACGCAGCCGACGGGATGCGCCGCGAACTGGAGTCCCGCGGCTGGTCCCCGACGATGGCCGAGCAAGCCGCCGGCGTGTGGCTGTGCGGGACGCTAGGAGCGATTGCAGGTGGCGGCCGTGGCTGACGCCAACCCCCGCCGCTACACCCTGGCCGACGCCGTCCGCGACGACTTTGAGCGACGGCACCCGGGCGGGAAGAACACGCTGCTGTGCGTCGGCTTGTGTCGACGCCGGAGGGACCGTGAGGACTTCCGCGAGACTCCGTGGCACGGTCGCGCGGCGGACTGCCGGACCTGCGAAGGCGGAGGCTGGGAGTATGAGCGTGCCCAACGCACGTACTGGGAGCTGGCGCAGGCCCGGGAGAAGTTGCGCGCCTACCAGCGGTACGCCCGCGCGCTGCGGTTCCGGCTGCTGCTGAAGTCGGGGCCGACGTCGGCGGAGGCACTGACGGTGTACGAGAAACCGTTGTATGACGCCCTAGAGCGCGCAGTGTCACGTCAGGTACACGCGTGGGCGTCGGTCGTCGGAACGGTCCTGAGAGAGGCGGAGAGCGATGTCTAACCGGGCAGTGCACGTGATCAAGCGGACCGTCCTCGACTTCCGGTCGCGGCGGGTGGCCTTCGGGTCCGTGGAGGTCGTTACCCGGGACATCGGCGCGACCATCGGAACCGTGCTGCTGTGCGACGGCGTTCGCATTGCGGCCTATAGGCCGGGCACTCGGTACGGCGACGTTGCGGAGGACGCGGCAGCGAAGCATCTCGCCGGCGCGCTGAAGCGCATTGACGCCGCCGCGTGGCTTCCGGGCGAGCACCTGACAGATCTACTGGCCACGCATCTGCGCGCCATTCTCGACGAGGACAAGTGCGCACCGTGGGACCCGAGCGAAAACGACGAGGAGGAGGACGATCAGTGGGTGTGACCCCGGAGCGCACGCGCGAAGAGCGCATAGAGACGTACTACCACGAGAGCGCGCGGTCCCTGGCGACGGACCTCGTCGACGCGGAGGACAAGGCGGAGCGGGCGCAAGCGGCGGTGCGGCTACTCATGGGCTGTCTTCGTCGCACGGAGAAACGAGAGCGCCGATACCGCCTTGCCTGGCTCTCCGCCCGCCGGCGTGCCGTCGACGAGTTCAACCACGGCGGGGAAGCCCTGGAGCGGAAGGCGCAGGAGATTGCCGACCTGTCCGCGGAGCTGCGTCGGCATCGGGAATTCGTTGTGGAGGTCCAGCGTGTCCGCGGCAAGGCCATGGTGGACCTCGAAACAGCGACGGACCTCATGGAGAGCCACCTCCGACCCGTGTACGAATCGCTGCGTGAGCTGGAGGACGCCCAGCGGGAGCGTCGTCCCTTCGTCCCGCGCATGGAGCGGGAGTACGGCGCGCTCCGTGAGTCGACTTACGGAGCTCCGCAGGAGTGCGTGAGCGTGGAGGGCGGCTCCGTTGTGTGGCGTCTGGAAGACGGCCGGCTGACGGCCTACCTGACGGACGCCACGTGACACCCCGCGCCCGCTGGGCCCTCGTATGGGCAGGGTGGGCCGCCTACTTCACTGCCGCGGAATACGCCGCACTGCGGGGCGGGCATCCGGACGCGCCTCTCTCGTCGCACCTGCGTTACGTGCTGGGCGCCCGTAAGCGGTCCCTCCACACGCGTGCCGGTCAGGCGGCGGCCGTTGCTGGCGTGGTCTGGCTCGCAGACCACCTTTACGGCGCCGAAAAATAGCGCCGCTCGCGGTACTGGATCCGGCCTCGTTTCCCCCATAACTCATGTGTGGGCGGCGGAGAACGCCCGAACGACATAAGACACTCACGCGAGGAGCACACTTTGGCAGACAACATTCGCCGCATCTGGGAGACCGACCCCGACTCGAAGCCGCGCGAGCGTCAGTTCTCTGACGACTTCGTGGGCCGCTTCCGATCCGGCCGTCTCGTCGGTAAGCAGCCGGAGGCGCTGAACCATTGGCGCGTCACGACGGGTGATCCTGTCGTGGCCGCGGAAATCGCCCGCCTGATGGGCGGTGAGTCGGAGGAGTGGGACACCGACAAGGAAGACAACCTCGAAGTTCTCACGGAGAGCGCCTCCGTCGAGATCATCATCGAGTCGTCCGACAAGATCGATGCCTCCATGAAGTTGTTCGGCATGACCGGCCTCGTCCACCACTGCGACGGCGTGGAGTTCCTCTCGCCGGACGAGGACAAGGGCGTTCCCTGCGGGTGCCCGCCGCTCCTTCAGGACCGCAAGGACAAGGCCAAGGCGGGCCGCGGGCCGAAGCCGAGCATCGACATCGTGTTCAAGCTGGCAGCGGCGCCGGAGATCGGCCTCTTCCGTTTCAACTCCGGCTCGTGGGAGCTCGTCAAGGTGCTGCACAACGTGCTCGCTGACGTCGACGCCTACGAGGGCCGGCCGGTCCGCGCGACGCTCTCGATCGAGAACGTCAGCTACACGACCAAGGCGGGCCGCGACGTCTCCTACAACAAGCCGGTCGTGAAGGTGCTCAGCGCCTACGAGGTGGCCGCGCCGCTCGCTGACGCCGCCTGACGGCAAAAGTCTGCGCCCGCTCCTCCCGAATTGCGGTCGGGAGGGGCGGGCGTATCCACGATTCTACGCACACTGAAGAGGAGAGAGGATGCCGATTCTTGAGCTTTGCGCCGGATACGGCGGCCTTGGAATCGCAGTCGAGCAGCTGACCGGCGACAAAGTCACCGTCGTCGCCGAAGTCCACGGGGCCGCATGCCAGGTGATGGCGCACCGGTTCCCCGACGCTCCGAACATCGGTGACATCCGCTACCAGTCGTGGGGCGGGCTGCTCGATGAAGGCATCGACATCATTACGGCCGGGTTCCCGTGCCAGGACATCTCGAACGCAGGCCGACGGCAGGGGATCAAGGGTGAGCGCTCCGGAATCTGGTTCAACGTCGCTGAAGCCGTACGGGTTCTTCGACCGCGATACGTCTTCCTGGAGAACGTTGGGGCACTCCGAAATCGGGGACAAGCAGCAGTGCTCACATCGCTTCACGACATCGGGTATGACGCGCGGTGGACGACTCTACGAGCTTCCGACATCGGGGCTCCGCATCATCGGGACCGCTGGTTCTGCGTTGCCTCATCTGCCGACTCCGACGGTAGCTGACGCCTACCGCGGACCTGACTACGCGAAGCGGGACCGCAAGGGGAGCGGCGGAGACGACCTCGTGACGGCTGTCTGTCGTCTCTTCCCTCGGGAGAAGGCGGAAAAGCTTTTCAAGACGCCGACGGCGAACCTGGCGAACAACGGGTCCGCCCAGCACCCGGACAAGCGGAAAGCAGGCGGACACGGGCCGACGCTGGAGGACGAAGTCTGTTTCCTGCTGAACGTCGATCCTGACGACGAGCTGCCCGACGAGGGGCCGCACTCGCCGGCCGAGTGGTGGGGCGAGTTTGCCCGCGCCGTTTACCGGTGGGAGTGCATCCGCGGGACGGCAGCACCGGTTCCCGTCATGCGCGGGCCGCGAGGCGGCCTGAAGCTCGCCCCGAAGTTCGCCGAATGGCTGATGGGGCTGGAGCCCGGATGGGTTACGGACGTCCCGGGACTCACGCACAAGGAACAGATCGGCCGCATCGGCAACGGCGTGGTTCCACATCAGGCGTACCACGCGTTCAAGTGGCTGCTTACACAAGAGGCACACACGGAGGAGAGCAATGGCTAAGGCCCGACTGACTGACTTCACCGGAGCGGAGATCCGCCCCGGTGTCCTGATCGCCTACCCGACGCGCCAGGGGAACCGGGTGCGGAACAGTGAAGCCGTCGTCAAGGAGCTGAAGAGCGGCAGGCAGAGCGGGCGCATCGTCCCGATGCTGAAGGTCAAGCCGACCGGCCGGGACAGCGGGTTCATCGCCCGCTCGACGCTGGCGGAGCAGATTGTCAGCGCTGAACACGTCGTCGTCATCGGCATCGCGGAGGGACAGCAGTGACGTTCAAGGTTGGCGACAGCGTGCGGCACGAGAGCCGAGGCCGCGCGGAGGTGACGTACGGACCCTACGAGAACACGTTCGGACAGACCTGCGTCGTGGTGAGGCTGGAGAACGGGCGTGAGTCGGGCGTGTCGGTGGGCGCACTGACCGCAGAACCCAAGTTCGCCATCGGGGACGAGGTGAAGTACGAGTACGGCGGGGGCGGAACGCTTGTAGCGGGCCCGTTCAAGTCGGGCCACCACGACGCCGCCATTTGGGTTGTGGAGAAGTCCGATGGGACACACATGGTGCCGACTGAGAACTCACTCAGCAGGGTGGAGGTGAAGGCCCGAGAGATCAAGGTTGGCGACCGGGTGCGGGTAGTCCGGGCCACCTACGCATCCCGGTGTCACGGACGCACCGGGGTGGTGACTGCCGTCGGCCTCGACTGGCGCGCAGAGGATGGTGACGCGCATCAGTTCAGGGTGGAACTCGACGACGGGGATTATCTCTACGCAGCGGAGGTCGCACTCCTCGACGAGGCGCCGGCCAGCACCTTCGAGCACGACGGCGTGACGTACGACCTGGACGCGGAGTACCGCGACAAGGACGGCGACACGTGGCGGTTCGTAGCCATCAAGGGCGTCCCGCGCGGCGGCATGAACGGGCGGCGCGACATCGACGAGTACAGCGACTCCCTGATGTCGGTAGTCGACGACTACGGCCCCCTGACCAAGATCTAACCGCCCCACCCTCAGCCCCCGGTGACTTCGGTCCCGGGGGCTTTCGGCGTAGGACCACACGACGGAGGAGAGACCGGATGGACGAGGACACGATCCGCCGCATTGTGCGGGAGGAGATCCGCACAGCGCTGGAGGTGCTGTCCGCGGAAGCCACAGACCTTCCCAGCTACGACAGCGACCACATCGAAGACGTTGCGGCGCACGTCGTCGCGAGAGCGGCGGACTACGCCGTCTCGACCTTGAAGCACGCCCCGGACTGCGCGAAGCGTAGTCAGCGGGGATGGGCGCGTTGCAGCTGTGAGACGGGGGACTACTGATGGGCGCCCTCCACGTCATCGAGTCCGCCGGCGCTCCCGCCCTGGGCGACGTCCGCGACTGCGGGCCTGACGACTGCATCTATATCCGCCCCGACGCGACGACGCGGAGGGACTGGCCCCGCTACTGGGAAGCGGCCGGCGTGGCGTTCGCCCGCGGGGCTTTCGTGCACGTGATGAACCGAGAGGGGATGGTCTGATGGCCGTCGACGTAAGCCTGAACGACGGAGAAGTCTGGCGTTCTGTAGTCGGATACCAGGAGCGCCGTAGGAACCCTGCCTACACGTGGGAGCTCCGCGAGACGGAGCCCTACTACCTCGACGGCTACGACGAGGAGATCCGTTACACCGTCCGCGGCCCCTACACCCGCGAGACGCCCGCGCGCGTCCAGGCGGGCCGTGATGCGGCGGAGAAGGCGCAGGAGACGCACTGGGCGACGAACTACGACGAACGAGAGCACAAGTACCGCGTCGTGAGCGTGGAAGTCGAGCGCACGGAACTGGCGTGGCAGACGTGCAGCCGACGGGACGAGGCCGGGAAGTGGGAGGCCGCACAGTGAAGGACTCATTCGGCGTCGAAATCGAAGAGGGTGATTACATCCTCTCCGCATCCACCACGCACGGACGCGTCAAGGTCGGCACCGCGTTCCGTAGCCGGACCGGCAACCTGTCGATGCGGATCGACATCTCCGCGCAGTACGGCCGGCAGGAGTCGGAGCACCCGCGGAGCGGGCAACTCGGGCACAACGTGGTCGTCCTCCGCAAGGCGGACGGCACCGTACCGGCGCACGTCGGCGTCACGCCGCCCACCGTTGCCGACGTGGAGGACGCTCTCCGGAACTTCATGGCACACCAGGACTATGACCAGCACAAGGCGTTGGAGTGCGACGAGGAGACCGGGGAGGACTGCTACCCGCAGGTGGCGGAGGACTTCTACCGGAGCTTGATGGGCGGCGCCGATGGCTAACCCCAACAAGGCAAAGGGCACCGCCTTTGAATCCCTCGTCGTCGCCTACCTCCGCGAGCACCACAACCCCGCCGCGCACCGCAACGTGCAGACGGGCGCGAAGGACATCGGGGACATCGACGGCTACTACCTCCACGCCCTGGAGGCGAAGGCGGAGAAGACGATCACCCTCTCCGACTACATCGCGCAGGCTAACCGAGAGGCCATCCACGCCGGCCAACCGTTCGGCTGTGCGGTCGTCAAGCGGCGCATGAAGGGCGTCGGTGACGCGTACGTCGTGCGGGACCTGGCGACGGATGTGCGGCTGATGAACCGGCTGAAGTTCATGGAGGAAGCGCTCCAGGACGAGTCCTTTGACCGCTGGTACGGCATCGACGAGGAACTCCGGGAGGCGGCGTGAGCACCTTCGACGCGTGGAAGGTGACGCGCGCTGTGGGGCGGCTGGAGGTGAACGCGGGGTCGCTCCAGCGTGGAGAGGCGGATGTATCGGTGTCCGACGCGGACATGGTCAGCGTCTGGGAGCACCTGGGCGACCTAGTCGACGACCTGGCTCCGGGTGAGGCTGTCGTGATCATCCGGGAGGCATCGTGAACTCCTGGCACCACGCGCAGTCAGCTGCCCGCAAGTGGGGCGGTACGCCGGAGGACTACCTCCCGATACAAGAGTTCATCGACAGCTCAAAGCAGATCATCGGTGACGTCCGGCACCGGTCGCTCTATCACCACACGGCCGGCGTCTACCTCTGTCAGCGCATATTCGGCGACACGCTGACGGTGGGGCGGAAGCGGATCCCCGTCCGCCTGATCGCCGAGCGGCACATCCTGGAGGATCTCGGCTGGCTTCCCTCGCCGACGGACTACATCGCCGGCATGGCTATTTCGCCATGGATGTCCGGAGCCCGCCGTAAGACAGTTCCGCTCTCACACCTGTTGCTTAGTACGCCCGAAGGAGTCGCAGTATGACCGGTGCACGGAACTTTCTCGGCATTCCCGTTGAAGGAGACTACTCCGAGGCGAGCACCCGCGTAGCTCAGCGGCCGATCGAGGATCTTCAGCCCATCATGCAGGCAGTTCTCGACGATCCGACGATCGTCGAGTTCGGGTGGAGGCAGTACACGCCCTACTTCAACGATGGCGACCCGTGCGAGTTCTCCGCGTACGGACTGTGGGTGCGCACGGAGGCGGACACGGAGGTCGAAGACCTCTACGAGCTGGAGGCCGACAACAGCTCGCATCCCTCCCTCGGACACCGGCGCTACCAGTGGGAGACGAAGGAGTACCTGCCGTATGAGGGGCCGGACGAGGCGCGCTACGACCGGGTGCAAGCGCTTCGTGGCGTGGTGGAGTCCGGAGAGTTCGAGAACGTGCTGATGGACGCGTTTGGCGACCACGCACAGGTGACGGTCCGCCGGGACGGCATCGAGGTGGAGCACTACTCGCACGACTAACACCACAACCGAACACCGCTGAAAGGGGCGTCCTTCGGGGCGCCCCTTCGGCTTGCCCACGAGGGGAGAGACCTTGCGACTGACAGACATCCTGGCGCGGCTGAGCGGCGTGGAGGAGGATCACGACGGCTACCTTGCGCTCTGCCCGGCGCACAACGACCGCCGGCACCCGTCGCTGAAACTGACGCTGAAGGATGACGGGAAGCTCCTCGTCGTCTGCCGGACCGGGTGCGACCGCGCAGAAATCCTGGAGAAGCTGCGACTTCGGGACGGAGACCTCTTCAACGTCGACGGCCAGGGCGCCCGCACCATCAGCGCAGCGGCGCCGGAGAGCATCGGCCCGGGTGAGATTGCCGGTCTGCGGATGTTCGTAGACGAGACGTCGGCCGCGCTGATGTCGTCTCCGCGGGCGACGGACTACCTGATGCAGCGCTTCGGCCTCTCGCCGGAGGCGGCGGAGGACTTTGGCGTTGGCTTCGCAGCGGAGGGCTCCCGTCCACAGTCGTGGCTTTCGTCGAGGTTCACGCGTTACCCGCGTCTGACCGTTCCGCTCCTCGGATTTGACGGTGTCGTCCGTGGTCTCCAGGGCCGCGACCTCTCGGGTCAGTGCCCCGCCCGATGGGTGGGCCTGACCAACGTAGAGGGGCGGACGTGGGCGAAGTACGGTGTCCTGCGCTCCGGCGCCGGCTTTGACACCGTTCTGATTTGTGAGGGTCCGGGCGACGCGCTGACGGCCGTGGGTGCCGGTTACGACGCCGTGGCGATTCGCGGCGCCGGACTGGCGCGGAACGCCGCTCTCGTTGCGGAGCTTGCCGCGGGCCTGCGGGATCTCGACGTCGTGATTGCCGGGGACCGGGACCGCGCGGGCGCCGGCTTCACGGACTCCCTTGCCGTCGCCCTCGTGCGGGCGGGCGTCATGGTGCGCCGCCTGGAGATCCCGAACGACGGGGACGACCTGACGGACTGGCGCGAGCGAGACACGGAGTCCTTCCCCACGGCACTCCATGCAGCGGTTCGTACGGCGGCAGTCGTGGACCTGGCGCCGACAACGCCCCCCACTCAGACGAGGGAGACGGCCGACGTCTCCGCCACTGACGCCGCAGTCCAGACGATGGGCGTCTCTGCTCGCGAAGCCTTCGACCAGACGGACGCCGGCATAGCCGTGCGACTGCGTGACTACATGGCGCGCAACGGTGGGGGAGTGCGGTACGCCAACGGGCTCGGCTTCCTTGTCTGGGATGGGGCCATCTGGACGCCGGGTGGTGCAGACGTCCGGTCCGCGCTGATCCAGATGGGTGCGGAACTGATCGCGTCCGGGGACGACGGAGCGCGCCGTCTGGCGCTGAAGGCGCTGACCAACAGGGCGATCGAGGACGTTATCAAGGTGCTTCCGTCGGTACCCGGCGTACCGGCGCAGGCCGCGGACTTCGACGCGGATGAGGATCTATTGTCCGTCGCCAACGGAACGATCAACCTGCGAACCGGCCGCCTGCACCCGCATCGGCCGGAGGACATGATCACGCGCCGCCTCGACGTGGCATACAACCCCGACGCTCGCGCGGAGCGCTGGGAGGCCTTCCTCCCGGAGGTGTTCCCCAACCACCCCGAGATGCCGGCATTCATGCGGCGCCTCGTCGGCTACGGAATCACCGGGTCGACGGCCGAACAGTGCTTTGCCTTCATGCACGGCCAGGGGAGCAACGGGAAGAGCGCGTTTCTGGACGCGCTGCTGCACGTGTTCCGCGGCGTTACAAAGTCAACGGAGTTCAGCACCTTCGAGCAGCGGACGGCCGTCGGTCAGGCGTCGCCCGAACTGGCGGAGCTCCGCGGCGCGAGGCTGGTGACGGCGTCGGAGACGGAGAAGTACAGCCGCCTGGCGGAGGCTCTCGTCAAGCAGCTCACAGGCGGCGACCCGGTGACGACTAGGCGGCTCTACGGCAACCCGTTCACCTACGTCCCGAGCTTCCTCCTCATGGTCGCAGGCAACTACAAGCCGGCGATCCTGTCGCAGGATCTCGGAGTCTGGCGCCGGGTGAAGTTGATTCCCTTCGAAGCGACGTTCCACCGCGGAACGACGGCAGACACCTCCCTTCCTCAGAAGCTCCGTGCGGAGGCGGAAGGCATTCTCGCGTGGGCCGTGCGCGGCGCACAGGAGTGGTACGAGCACGGGCTCCAGGAGCCCGCGTCCGTCGCCACCGCCACGCAGGACTACCGCGAGAGCGAAGACCGACTTGCGGAGTTCATTGCCGCGCGGCTGGTTCAGGAAGTCGGCGCGCGGGTGGCTCCGATGGCGGTCCGTCGCGCCTACGCGGAGTGGGCGGAGGACGCGGGACTCAGCCGTAAGGAAGTGCTCTCCGGCTGGGCACTGGGCGTCGAGCTGGAGTCTCGCGGGTTCAAGAAAGCCAAGCGCGGTGGCCGGTGGGGCTTCGACGGCATCCGCCTTGCCTCCGACACAGAGGCGCAGGCGGCGCAGCGCGATGCCGAGTCCGTAGCGGACGAGGCCCAGACCGACGCGACCCGCACGACCGGAACAGACATCTTCGGGCAGGCACGAGAGGAGGCAGCAGCGTGAAGCTTTTCCCCTACACCGTCGCGGGCGACGAGACCCTGACGCACGTGCCGGAAACGGCTGCGGACCTCGACGCCTTCCGCCGTTGGGTAGAGCGCAAGGCGCTCGCGGGCGAAATAGTCGGCGCCGACACCGAAACGACGGGTCTCGACACCTTCAGCCCGTCGTACGGCCTGCGCACCGTGCAGGTCGGCGACGCCCACACGGCGTGGGTCCTCCAGGTGGAGGGCCGCCCGGCGGCTCAGGAAGCCGCGCGGTGGGCCCTGCTGACGCTGCCTCGACTCGTCTTCCACAACGCGACCTTCGATCTTCTGGTCTTGGATAAGCACCTGCGTGTGCCCCTGGAGGTGCTGGGGCTGAAGTCGCTGGACTCGAAGATTATCGCTCACCTGTTCGATCCGCGACCCCGACACGAGGGTGGATACGGACTCCGCCTGAAGGAGCTGTGCGCCAAGGACGTTGACCCCTCGGCGCCGGACACGCAGGAAGACCTGACGCAGGTCTTTCGCAGTATCGGCGAGACGAAGGCGACCGGGTGGCGGAAGATCGACATCAATCACCCGATCTATCTCCAATACGCCGGCCTTGACGCGATCCTCGTCAGTCGGCTCTTGCCCGTACTGCTCGCGCGGCTGACGTCGGCCGGTATCCCTCAGCGCCTCGTCGACTTTGAGCACCGGATCATGCTCATCTGCGCCCGCATGGAGCGGCGCGGAATGCTCGTCGATCAGGAGTACGTGCGGGGCCTCGTCGGCCGCCTGGAGGAAGACGCCGGCCATCACGCGGCCCGCGCGCGGCAGTACGGCGTGACGTCGGTGAACGCTCCGAAGCAGGTGGCGGCGGCTCTTCTGGGCATGGGGGAGACGCTAACGGAGACCACTGACAGCGGCGCTCTGAAGGTGGATAAGAGCATCCTCCTCGACCTGGCCGACCTTGACGCGCAGTGGCAACCGCGCGGGACACGGACCCCGAACCCGCTTGCGGATGCAGTGCTGAGGTCGAAGAGGGCGGGCAAGTGGGCGACGTCGTACGGCATAGCCATGCGTGACGGCCTCGACGACGCCGGCCGGATCCACCCGAAGATCAACAGCCTGCAGGCCCGGACGGCGCGCATGTCCATCTCCGGGCCGCCGCTCCAGCAGCTCCCTTCCGGAGACTGGACCATCCGCCGCGCACTGCTGCCGGACCCGGGACACCGGATTTTCAGCGTCGACTATGCGGCTGTGGAGATGCGCGTCTTGGCAGCGCTGGCGGATGAGCCCGTCATGAAGCGGGCCATCGCGGAAGGACGGGACCTCCACGGCTTCACTGCGGAACTGATCTACGGCCCCAACTACACGACGTTTCACCGCAAGCTGTGCAAGGGCGTGGGGTTCGGAAAGGTCTACGGAGGCGGGGCGACCACGCTCAGCCGTCAGACCGGCGCTCCGCTGGGCGACGTCAAGACGGCCATCGGCGCGTACGACCGCACCTATCGGGCGATCAGGCGCTACTCGACGAGGCTCCAGCGCACCGCCCGCGCTGACGGCTATGTCGTTTGGACACCCGTCGGCCGGCGCCTTCCGCTGGACCGGGACCGTGTCTACGCCGCGACGAACTACGCGGTTCAGAGCACTGCACGCGACGTCCTGTGTCAGGCGCTGATCGACATGGATGACAGGGGCCTCGTCGATGATTTCCTGTACCTCCCGATTCATGACGAGGTGTTGGGCTCCGCCCCGGCGGACATCGCGGAGGACGTGGCGCGGGAGGTGGGTGCGTCCATGCGCATGGACTTCTTCGGCGTACCGCTCGACACAGACCCGGAAGTGGGTGGGGTGTCGTGGGGCTCGCTCTACATGAAAAAGGCGGCAACGATGATCGAAAACGATCCCTGGTACGCGGCTCACCCGGAGGAGGCAGCTGCCGCGGAGCTAGTCCGCGCATGACGCCGACGCCACGGAGGGTAACGCTCGTTCGCCGGGCGATGGCCGGAAACCGACCCGCGGCAAACCGCCTCGTCCGCCGCCACACGCGCATCACGCCCCTTTTGAGGCCCATTGAGCCCGCCTACGGGCCCTCTCGTGCCGCAGTGGTCCAGCACTGGGAGGAGCTCGACTGGTGGTCCTGCGTCTACTGTGACGGCTCGTTCAGCGAAATGGTTGTACCAGAGATGGACCACATCACTCCGCTTGCAAAGGGCGGTGTGCATGCGATGTGGAACATCGCGCCAGCGTGTGCGGAGTGCAACCGGGCGAAGGCCGACCGTGACGTAGCTGAGTGGCTGTCAGTTTTCGCAGGTCAAGCCCCATGACGTCGATGAGTGGAGCGGACGGGTCCGCGGCGAGAGTTCCGCGGGCAACGTTCACACCTCCTCCATAAGGTCACGGTTTCATAACGGCAATAGTTGAGAGTTGACCTGTGGCGTACGCCATATCCGCAGGTGAGGCATGGCGTACGCCACAAGTCATACCCGCTGACCTGTTTTCACGAATCTGTACATAGGGGAGCGAATGGGATCAGACTGGACGGCGACTTCTCGTCGCATGGCAATTGCCCGGCCGCAGAGCGTGACCTACAGTCCTGAACACGCCACCGGTCATCGGATGGCACAACTGCTCAACCGCCTTCAGGAAGCGGTCGACGAGTTGCGCCAGATGTCTGCGGCGTACGACGACGCGCTGACCGCCCGGGGACGACGCCCGACGGCGGGCCAGGGCGGGGCCGGAGGCTCTGTGAAGAGCGGTCCGTCCCGCCCGACGGAGGACATAGCACTAGATTCGGCGCGTCAGGCGCTGACGACAGAACTCCAGATCGGCGCTGAATATCTGCCCGCGGCAATCGCGTACGTGCTCGGCGTCTCCGCATCCATGGATCGCGCGCTCTCCCGCTGGGAGGGGGAGGACGCATCCGCTTTCGTCCCTTGGGGGGTCGCGAGTGATTGTCATGACAGGGCCCCAGCGGACTCCTGATGAACGTGGAACGCTGGCTGAACTGGCCGGCGCCTATGCCGCCCTGCTCGTAACCGTGCACTGCATCAACTGGGCGTCGGTGCAGGCCCTCTACCGGCTCCCCGAGTGGGACGCCTGCCCGCTGGGGACCGCTGATGTTGCGGTGGCCGACGCCCTGGCCATTCCCATGGTTGACCTCACCGCCTAGGTCCGTAAGTCGACTCACGGAGCCCCCGTTTCCCGTCAGGGGCGGGGGCTTTGTCGTACCCGCACGCCTCGTCGCATGAGTGACGCACGTCACATCAGGCCGGTACTGGATCGGCCTCGTTTTCCCCCATAACCCAATCACGCCAGTCACTCACACACGGAGGAACGACATGAGCACCCAGACGGTTACGGTCACGGACGAGATGATTCACGCGGCGCAGGCCGGCGACCAGGACGCAATGTGGCAGATCGTCAGCGCCTATGAGCCCGTCCTCGTCGGGATCGTGCGGGCGGTGGCCCCGGGTGCAAAGCCCGAGGACGCGGAGAATCTCCTCCAGGAAGCCCGCGTGGCGCTGATACAGCACGTCCACGCGTACGTCACCGGGTCGTCCGCCGCACAGCTCTCCTCGTTCGCCTACCGCTCCATCCGGCGCAGCGTGGCGGAAGAGTGGGTACGGCACTCCGTCGGCCTGACGGCCCCCGCGTCCACCGTCCTGCGCGTGCGTCAGTTGCTTTGGACCACTGAAGGGGACATCGAGGCCGCGTGGATGATCATCACGAGCGCCGCGAATCCTACACGACGCATGTCGCGTGAATCGTTCATGGGGATCATCGACGCACTCGCCAACGTCGAGTGCCTTGACGCCCCGACCGGCGCCGGCGACGGGGACGACATGACCCTTGGCGAAACGATTCCGGACACTTCCCACGAGCTCACCGACGTGGCGGAGCGGCGCAACCTGGCCCACTGGCTCATGACGCAGATCGCCCCGCGCCAGTCGTTCGCGCTGCGGGCGTTCCACGGCGTCGGTATGGAGCCCATGGCCGACGCCCAGATTGCAGGCCACCTCGGCATCAAGCCCGGGTCCGTCCAGCCGTACCGGGCCGAAGCCGCCCTTCGTGCCCGCATGGTGGCCGACGCCCACGGCATCGCTGCGTAAGACACTCACTGAACTGGAGAACTGCCATGACCCGACTCCCCTCCCTCGACGCCTACGACGTGCAGGGCGTCCGCCCCGACGAGGCCGCCCTCTGGGGCGACGAGGTGCGCTACGCCGTCGACGAGCTGTCCGACGTGCTGCCCGACCTCGACGAGCTCTGACCCTGCTCCGTAAGTCGACTCACGGAGCTCCGCAAACCACGAGGAGAGAACATGAGCCAGACCTTCCACGCGCAATGCCGCTGGGCGGAGAACGACTTTCTGAAGGCCTACCGCGCGGGTGCCAGCGTCCACATCGAGGCCTACAACGACAGCGTTGAGAAGGCCAACGCTTCCATCCCCGCCGCTGAGGCGCGGGCTTTTGCCCGCGGGATCATCGCCCTGTGCGACGAGATTGACGGGGGAGAGGCGAAGCCTGCCAGCCCCATCACGGTCCGGACGGGCGATCGACTCCGCGTGACGGAAGCCGATCTGAACTTCGCGGCCATCAACGTCGGTGATGTCCTGGTCGTTACCAGTCTGGATCATCCGTTTGGGGACTTCGCCACGACAGGTAACCAACCGGGTGACAGCTGGGGATTCGACTACGAGCACATCGGCAACGGCCTGGAACCCGTCAACGAGCCGCCGGCCGACGACGTTGCTGCCTCCACCGTCACCGACGAGCGTGCCGCTCGCCTTGAACTCCTCGAAGCCGCGAAGCGCCTGGCGCCGGGCGGGGACGTCGCCGACTGGCTTCGGATCGCCGCGTACCTGGAGGGGAACTGAGATGGCGGACATCAAGGTCGGTAATCGCGTTCGGGTCACGCGCTCCGACAGCTGGGACGCTAGTCATGTAGGTCGGGTAGGGCGCGTGACAAGCATCGACATCGAAGACGACGAGGTGCCGTTCCGGGTCGTCGACGACTCAGGGGGCGTCACGTGGGCGGAGGAGGTAGAGCCGGCCGACCGGCCGCGGGGAGCTGACCGCGAAGCCCTCGTCACCCGCGCGAAGGAGCTCCTGGCCGGCACCGAACACACGGCCGCGGACGTGATCGCGATGGCGGCGTTCCTGGCCGGAGACTAGGGGGTTGTGGCGTACGCCATAACTGTGCCACTATGGAGCCACGCCAGGGACTCACGGAGGGTCCGGCAGGGGAGGACGTCATGAACCCGAAGCCCAACTTCACCCACGCGGCCCGCGAAACGCTGCTGACCCTGGACATCGACGACGAGGCTCGCGCGGCACTGGAGTCCGCGGACTACGACCTTGACACGAACCGCTGGTTCGTCGACATCGACGACGCGGCAGTTCCGGGCCTGTGCCTGCTGCTCCGAGAGAACAACGCACGGAGCGCCACCCGCTAGCACCACCCGCCCCGGCCAGGCCGCGACGGTGCCGGATCGAATCCGGCCCGGGGCACTCGAAGACTCGAACACCAGGGAGCAGCAACTATGAAGGTGACGCGCATCGGACCCGGGCGGTACGAGGTCCACACGAACCACGGCACGTACAGCGTCGACAACTGCCCGGCCGAAAACCCGCGTGAGACCGGCTTCCCCGCCGGCCCTCGGTGGATGATCACCCACCCCGGCGAGATGACGGCCGACGGCGAGCGCGCCACTAAGCGTGAGGCACTGGCGTACATTCGCGTGCTGCACGACGAGCACGAGGCGCGCCTCAGTGCCAAATCCGACAGGGAGCAGGCTGAGCGCGAGGAGCCGCAGGAGACGGGCCCGAGCCTCGACGACTACGCGGAGGCGAGCCGGATCATCCAGAGCCTTATCCCGGGCGTCCGTCGCTGACGCTCCGCCCCACCCGCCCCGATGGTGGCCCGTAAGGGCTGGCGGATTCGACTTCCGCCCGGGGCACTCGATGCAAGCAGGAATCCTGAGGAGACGCCATGTTCACCGTTGACCTGATGAACAACATCAACCGCGTGTGCTGCGTGCGCTCGGTGGTTGGCGGTCGAGAGTGGAAAGTCCGCCGCGCCGTGGTCGGAGACCGCTACCTCCTCCGAAACGTCCGGACGGGCGAGCACCGCACGGTGCCCGTGCGTGACATGCACAGCCTGTACTGATACGCCGAAACGCCCTCCGGGGCGTCCGCAAACGATGGCCTCCCCGCGCTGATGAGGCAGGCCGTAGGAGGAGATATGGACACCATCGAGCTGGAGCGACTCCGTCAGCGGTACACGGAGATCGTGAACGACATGAACGAAGACTCGGCACGGGCGGCATACCACTTCGGACGCCTGGAGATCGTTACCAAGCAGATGTTCCGGCTGGTTGACCGGAGCCTTTGAACTATCCGCCCCGCATAGGCAAGCCCTCCGACCTCCCCCGGCGGGCGCGCGGTTCGAACCCGCGGCGGGGCACTCGAAGCAAACCGACTGAGCAGAGAGGGAAGGCGATGGAAAACGCCGAAGCGGATCGTCTGGAGCAGCGAGCCAACTACGTCGAAGACCCGATTCTGGCCGGCGAGATGCGCGAGCACGCAGCGCAGCTCCGCACGGACACCCTGCGCTTCCCCATTTACAAGAGCCGCGACGCCACAGACACCCGCGTCTACGCCACTCAGGTACGTCCCGGAGTCTGGCAGTTCATAACGATGGAGGGGCGGACGACCACTCGCGTCGTAGAGCTATCCGGCGACGCCGCCCGCGACGAGCTGTCCCGTTACGCGGTACTGGAGTCCCTCAGCTTCGGCCGCTATTTCGGCGGCAGTCCGTCGCGCTAACGGACGCGAACGCTGACAGCGCTGCCCGGTAGGTTCGCATTACCCATCTGCCTGAGGAGAGACGAGCATGGGACAGCAGATCATCAAGCAGCCGAACGGGCTGCTTGCGGTGTTCGAAAGTATTACCGAGACGTTCATCCTGACCGACGCCACCCCGGAAGAGATCGTCAAGTGGCGCGCGGAGGAAGCCGCAGAAACCGCGCGCGAGCGAACCTTGGCGGAGCTCGAACACGTATTGGCCGACGACTCCCGAAAGGTCTACCGCCAACACGCGTTGACGTGGCGCGAAGCGTCGAAGCGCCATGAGGAGCACGCAGACGACGCCGAGTGACGTCGGCCCCGGGACGGTCCAGCCGTACGAGCGTCATAGCTCACCCGGGGCACTCGAAGCACCACCCATCTCCGAAGGGACACGCCATGTCCTCTCGCCCCATCCGACTCGGCGACCGTGTGACGGTCACCTCCACCCCGTACGGCCGGCACGTCGGCGTGCGTGGACGCCTCACGGCTGTCGACATGTACGCGGATCCGCTGGAGCCCTTCCATGTCCGCACCCCGTCAGGGCGCATCGTGTGGGCCTCGTCGGTCCGCCGGTGCCGGCTTCAGTGGTCCGACGACCCCGGGGTTCACGCCCTCGTGGCCCTGGCCCTGGCGGTGCTCGTGACGGCCGTGCTCGTCGTCCTGGTCTGATTAAGGGGCCCACTGTGGACTCTGATGCACTGATTCTTCCTCCGAATCACTATGCCCACGGTCTGCGCATGTGGTTTGTCAGCTGCCCGTGCGGCGCGTCGCCAGGGCAGCGCGATGGCTTCCTGGCCAACCATTTCCCTTCGTTCGGCTCCGATGGACAGTGCCGGCTGACGGAGCCGTTCTATCCCGGAACCGCGCTGTGCCGGTACTCCGGCCGCTCGATCACCCTGGAGGCCGCACGGTCCCGCGACGACGTGCTGACCAACGCCGAGCGGCGGGTCCGCGACTGGACGCAGGCGGCGTTGATGGATGCGGAGCAAATTTCTCACCGGTAGATGTTGTGGCGTACGCCATAACTGTGTCACTATGGAGTCACGCAAGGAGCTCACACGGAGCCCCCGAACTGGAGGAGACACCATGAACGCCACCATCACCATCACCACCGGCACCCGCGTTCGCGTCACCCGCTTCAACTCCCTGGGGAAGGTTCACTTCGTCAAGACGGGGACGGTGGAGGAAGTCTCCCCGTCGGGCGCGGTGTTCCGCTTCCGCGAGGATTTCGGGCCGGCCCGCTACCTCTCCACGGACCCGACGGAGATCGAGCGAGTCATGAAGGGCTGGTCGCAGTCCTACGAGGTGCTCTAACACCTCACCCCGGAGCCCCTGCGAATTGCGGACGCAGGGGCTCCGCGCATTCCGTGAGTCACTCACTGAGGAGGCACCATGCAGTTCAAAGAGCGCTACGTCCTGCGATGCGTTGACGCAACGGACGACGACGTGACGACAGAGTTCGACAACGAGGCGGACGCTGTGCAGGCATTCGACAGCGCGGCGCGCTGCATGCCCGGGAAGTCGCGTGTCGAGTTGACTCGCGTCATGACGGTCACGCTCGGCACGGCCTCGAAGGCGTGATGACAATGAGCATCCTGAAGGACGTCCCCACCGTCGCCCACATGATCCGCCGTCACGACGTCTTCACCCGCCACGGTCGGGAGTGGATGGCGGCGCAGGAAGCGCGCCTTGCCGGCCCAAGCGACGTCGCCGTACCGACCGTCGACGGGGGAGTGGTCTACCTCCCGCGGCTGGAGCCGATCACCGTCCGCCGGAGCGTCCCGGAGCGACCGTGCGCTACCGCGTGACGTTCGAGAGCGGCATCACTGGCGTCGTCGACGACGAGGTTCGTTCCCGCCTGTTACGGCAGGCGCGCGAACGGGGCTGGAACACCACACCGGTCCGCCGGGGCCACGTCGTCACCCTCCCGTCGGGCGCCATGGTGGCCGTGCTGCGTGAGGCTCCGTAAGTCGACTCACGGAAGTCGCCGTTAGATGTTGTGGCGCACGCCATAACTGTGCGACCATGAAGTCACGCAAGGAACTCACGAACGGGTGGTAAATGTGAAGACCAGTCGCGGAAACCTCTGTGAGAACGCCCGCATCATCTACGAGGACCCGAACCGCGTGGTGTTCGACGACGGGCACCACGTACTCAAGGGCTACAAGGTCGTCGGCCTCGACTACTGCACGCGGCCGGCGGTCTTGACGACAAAGCCCAAGGGGGAGCGCGCGGCGTCGCACCTGTGCCAGGAGTGCGACGCGGACACAGCCCAAAAGATCCTGGGCATGTTGTTCTCGCACTGCCCCGACGCCACTCACGACGTGACCGGGACCCGCCTTGACGAGCGCGGGCGCCTGACGCTGGAGGAGGCGTGGGCCCGCGTCGGTGAGCGTCGCTGGAGCTGACCAACCCCCGGAGCCCCTGTCAATTGCGGAGACAGGGGCTCCACCCATGTACGAACCCTGCACACGAACGAGGAGACATGAGAGCCCAACTGCGCCGCCTGCGCGACGTTGACCCGATCCTGATTCAGGCCGTCATCGCGGCCGCCATCTCCTTCAGCCACATCCACGACATCGCAGCTGCGGCAGGCCAGAACGGGTGGAAGGCTTGGGCCTACCCGGTCAGCGTGGATCTGTTGCTCGTCATGGCGTGGAAGCGGATCCGTGCGGCGCGTGCGGCCGGGCAAGTTGCTCCGGGCCCGTGGCTGTGGTTCGTCCTCTCCCTGGCCGCGTCCCTCGGCGCCAACGTGGCCACGGCTGGCGTGCTGGACCTGACGAACCCGCCCGTGCAACTCCGAATCATCGTCGCCGGGTGGCCAGTGCTTGCGTTCCTCGGGGGGTCGCTGCTGATCCACTCGCGCAAGCGGAACGACGTCGACAAGGCGGCGGAAGAGCCCGCGCAGGAGCCGCAGTTGCCCGCTGAGGGGCCGCGCGAGGAACTGCCGGAGGAAGTGGTCGCGGAGCCCCTGGAAGAGCCGGAGAAGCCCATTCTGCGGACGTACGCGGAGGTTGCTGACGCGCTGGGCGTGGCCGTCGAAACCGTGCGCGGATGGGCTGCGCAGGGGCACATCCGGAAGTACGACGGGCCGAAGCCCGGAACGGTCCGCGTGGACCTTCAGGCCTGCACTCAGCGGTACCGCGACACCCGTCGTCCCGTCGGCGTCTAGAGCGCTGACCACGCCTGTCAGTGCCTGATGAGAAACTTCAACCGTAACCGAACTACGAGGAGAGCACGTGTCCGACCCGGTCCCCGCCATTGGCTACGTACGTGTAAATACCGCTCGTGTTATGACGGAGTCTGACGCCCAGCGCGCAGCGATCGAGAGTTGGGCTGCGCGGACCGGTCACCTGATCGTCGACTGGGTCGAGGACATCCTTGTACCCGGTGAAGCCGGGGCCAACGATGTGGCCCTTAACGAGCTGATCGAGCGTGTGCAACGCGGTGTAGCCTCCGTGGTCGCCGTCGACGGCGCCTCGCGTGTCAGCCGTAACAAGGCTGTCTACGACCTGTGGGTGGCCCGCCTTGCGGAAGCGGGCGGAAGCGTGCAGCTGACCCAATAGATCGCCGAAAGGAACGGCATGAGCAGCGTCCGTCTGACCGTCAACTACACCAGCGACGAGGGGGAAGAGGTTGTCTACGAGCAGCACGTCACCCCCGAGGGGCTGGCCGCTGTGCTCACCGCTATGGACGTGCACGCAGTAGACGAAGACTGATCACCGAGAGCCCCCGTCGGACATCCGGCGGGGGCTTTCTGCGTTTCTGGGGCGTCACCCGGACGGCGCACACGGCGTGCGGCCCGCGGAGGGCTCCGCACTCTGGAGGCATGAGCCTGCGCGTAGTGGTCCACCCGCCCGACGACGAGGGCGGCCGGCGTGTGCGCATCGACGGGACCATACTGGGGCGCGCGACGTCCATGCGGGACCTCGTCGAGTTTCTCCGCCGCGCAGGGCTGGAGCTGGACCCTGAAGGGGCGGCCCTCTCCTCCCTCGTCGAGTGGCGCGGGGGAGGTCCGGAGGTATGGGGTGCAGAGCAGTAGCACCGCACTACGATCGCGCGAGCAGTCGAGCCACCTCCGGCGCAAAGGCAAGATCTTGGCAGTCCTCGTCAATGGCGGCAAGCAGGAAATCGACGAGCCGATGCCCGCGGATGCCGGCCGCTTCACAGTCTTCGTGCATGTCGAGCAGTTGCGTGGCATCCCCGTGGCCTAGGTCCGCGGCGCGGACGAGCCACACCTTCCCGACGTCCTGATAGTCCTGGCGAAACGCCCACAGCGCCATGCGGAACGCGGCGCCGGGGTGCTCCTCGTCGACGGCTTCCCGGAGCCAGCTTGCCGCGCTCTCGTCGTAGCGCGCCAGGGCGGCGCCACCTAACCGGTAGCGCGCGTTGGCCTCTTCGCCCCATGGGCCGTCAGGCTGGTCCCAGTAGTCCATGCCGGCCGTAAACGCGAGAGTCATACACGCGACTTGGTCCGACCACACGTGATCATCCGTGCTCATGCGTCCCCCTTAGGACACAGCGAAGCGCCCGCCTCCAGCCTCGAAGACGGGCGCTGGGGGTGTTTCTGGTGCTAGAGCTGTCCGCCCTTGACGGCGTCGACGAAGACGCCCCACGACGTGTCGCCGAAGACGACCGCCGGGCCGGCAGGAACCTTCGAGTCGCGAACGGGTGTGGCGCCTGCCATCTGGCCCGCGGCAACCTCGATGCAGTTGTTCCCCCCGTCGCTGTAGCTGGACTTGGCCCAGGTCAGTCCGTGGGCGGAAGCGTTCGTGATGGTCATCTGTGCTCCTGCTTGATTCTTGCGGTGAGGTCGGCCGATTTGTCGAAGGGAAGGGCATGCGCCCGCAGGTGCTCGAACGCAGTTCCGTACACCGACACGTCGGCAGCGTCTTCAACATATAGCGCGCTGGCCAGGTGCTCCACGAGAACAACGTCAAGGTCAGCGCTCTCGGGGAAACCGAGCAGCGTGTACGGACCCGCCATACCGGGATGCGGTGGGGCGTCGAGAGGGATGATCTGTATCGAGACGTTCGGCAGCTCCATCAAGTCGAGCAGCCGCTGACACTGGCCGGCCATAACCGACGCGTCCGCCGTCGACGACCGGAGGGCCGCCTCGTGGATGATGGCCCACACCTCCAGCGGCTCCGGGCGGGAGAGCACGGACTGACGTGCCTGCCGTACCTCGACGAGGGCGTTCACCTGATCAGGGGTGGACCCCATGTTGATTGCAGAGATTGACGCGCGGGCGTAAGCGGCCGTCTGGAGGAGTCCGGGGACGAGGAGCGTCTGGGTAGCTGCGCAGGCTCTTCGCGTCCGCCTCCAGACTGATCAGCTCCGCGTACGCCGGCGAGATGATGTCCTTGTACGTCTGCCACCATCCCCGGCGCGCTCCTGCCCGAGCCAGGGTCGTCAGGACGTCCCGCTTTGCCGCGTCGTCGACTCCGTAGAGATCGAGGAGTTCACCCAGAAGATCGGTCTTGATGCCGGCGCGACCGCCTTCCAGGCGCGAGAGACGTGGCCCGTCCCAACCGATATGACGGGCCGCCTCGTCCTGCTTCAGGCCTTTCGCGTCCCGCAGGGAGCACAGCTCCACGCCCAACCGACGCGCACGTACCGATGGTGCACCCATGGACCCTCCCTCTCTGGCCGACGGCCCCATGCTTCCACACGAGCGGCGCAACTCGCCTCGCGAATATGCAGATTTGTAAATCCGAGCCGCACGGTTGCATTGCGGCTCTGCAAGTGCCACGCTGATTGCACAGCCACTGAGCGTCACAACGCGATTGCGGTGAGGGGTGCGTCATGTCCATGGAACCCGGCACGACCGTTTCGGCAGAGGTGGAACGCCTCCTTCCGAATCCACAGCCCGTGACGGGGTGCGACATCTGCGCCGCGCTGTACACGCAGCGACTGAAGTACATGAACAAGTCGTCGCCGGAGTACAACCCCGCCCGTGCGGCGGAGGCGTCCCACGAGATCCGCAGCCACCCCCATGGGGCGTGAACCATGGCCGCGGGGTACCGGTTTGACGCGATGTTTCTCCAGGAACTGCGCGACGCGGTTGAGCGTCGTGTGAGGGAAGCGGCAGATGCCGAATGGGTGGAGCACGCTTACGGCGTAGCCGATTCCGTCCGCGGCGCCATAGAGGGTGACAACACGCGCCCACGCAGACCCGCCGTCGATCGCTGAGCGATGGGCGTGCGGTGGGGCGGCAGGGTTTCAGCACCGGTACGCCGGAGGTGAGGTTGGGGCCCTGCCCGCTCCCCAAAAGCGGTCGTCGACGTATCCCGCGCGTTGACGGCCGCCCCCTGACTCCGCCCTCGTCGAATGAGCACCCCGAGCCGCTATGGCGGGGCAACGCCTTCGGCGAGGGCGGGTAAGCCCCCGCCCCCAAGTGGGGTGGGTTGCACCACCAGTCATGCACCACCCATCGAGAGATAGGGACAGGCACATGTACCGAGTGGCACCGCAGTGGACCGTCAAGGGCGACCCCGACAACACCGACATCGAGGACGGCGACGGAGGCGGCTCCAACCCGTCGTCCGGCTGCGGCGACAACTAGCCCCAGCTAGAAAGTGATCACGGCCCCGCTCTGGCAGGATCCAGGGCGGGGCTGACCCATGGGTGAGGAGAGGCGCAATGGCACGACGAGAGCTCACAGGGACCGGCAGAGTCATGTTGTTCCCCATGCTGCACATGTGGCCGGACACGTACGGAGTAGCGGCGTACACGAGCACAGGACACTTTGGTACGACGGCTGTGGTCGGCTACATCCCGATCCCCGCGGCGCCTGATATCCACTGGTGGGACGTTGCAGCGCGGCATGTGGTCGGGTCCATGTCGCCGGCGAACTGGATCCTGTGCACCGGGTGGTCGTCCCTCACGGTCGCCAAGCCTGGAAGTCTTCTCCTGGAGGATGTGGACTGGCACCTCGAAGTAGACAACCGGGGCGGCGCAGACGGAGACAAGGGGTCCTCGTTCATGTACGGGCACTCTGAGGTCTACACCGGCCGGCTGACCTTCATCACGGGCACGGAAACCGACGAGGCCGGACGGAAGCGGCTGCTCGTCGACGAAGTGCTGATGAAGCAAGCGCGGGAGCTACTGCCGGTTGGCGCTGGCGTCTGACTGTTGAGCCCCGGTCAGGTCTGTGACCGGGGCTTTGTCATGTGGTCGCACACCCCCATTCGTTGTGAGAGACTGCACTACGGGCACGCGTGACTGCAGCCCCGGTAGGGGTTGACGGTCCATTCGAACGGCATGCGCGAGGCGCCGGGCACCCGGTTCACGATCGACCGGGCCCGCACCTCGTGGAAGGTGATCCCCCGGAACTCGGGGGTGTCGATCGTGCGGGTCACGACGGCGCCGGCCCCGAAGAGCGCGGCCGGCCCGGTGGGGCCCTCGGTCAGGTTCTCCCAGCGCATGGTGCGCCTCCCTTGCTGGCTCTGCCGAGAGAATAGAACAAACGTTCCCATGATCGTGCGGGTCCGGGTTGCGGCGGCGGGCGGCCGGCCCGGATTTGGGCCACCGCGCCCGAGGTGGTTGGCTTCGCGGTGACGAGCGGACACAACTGCTGGAGGAACAGGTATGGCGCAGGTCGAGGCCACCACGGAGCGCATCATCGGGGCCGACGCGGAGACGGTCTTCGACACGCTGGCGGACTACAGCGGAACCCGGGGCAAGCTGCTGCCCGAGCACTTCAGCGAGTACGAGGTGCGCGAGGGCGGCGACGGCGAGGGCACCCTGGTGCACTGGAAGCTCCAGGCCACCAGCAAGCGCGTGCGCGACTGCCTGCTCGAGGTCACCGAACCCACCGACGGGCAGCTCGTGGAGAAGGACCGCAACTCCTCCATGGTCACCACCTGGGTCGTCACCCCGGCCGGCGAGGGCCGCTCCAAGGCCGTCGTCACCACCGTCTGGGACGGCGCCGGCGGCATCGGCGGCTTCTTCGAGCGCACCTTCGCGCCCAAGGGCCTCGGCCGGATCTACGACACCCTGCTGGCCAACCTCGCCGCGGAAGTCGAAGGCAAGGCCTGAGCAAGGCCGTTGCCCGGGCCCGAAGGGGCCCGGGCGGGGTCGGGCGGGGTCGGGCGGGGTCGGGCGG
>NZ_JOBX01000030.1:0-98420 GCF_000720645.1 Streptomyces sp. NRRL S-378 | reverse complement strand
CCGCAGGATCTCGCCGAGGAGGATCCCGCCCAGCACGGCGCCGCCCTGGCCGCCGCCCCGGCCCGCGTACGGGTCCTGGTACCCCCGTACGTCCTGCTCCGCCAGCTGCTGCGCCTGCCGCGCGAGCGCGTCCGCCTGCTGGGCCTCCGCCAGCGCCTCCGCCGGGTCGCCCGCCGCCAGAGCCCCCGCCCGCTCCAGACGCCGGGCCGCCTCCGCCAGCCGCGTACGCGCCTGGCTGCCCACCGCGCCCCGGGTCGTGGTGATGTAGTCCGTCGCCGCACCGATCGCACTGCGCGCCGCCAGCACGGCCTGGTCCAGCAGGGCCGCGGCCCGCTGCCGGCCCGACTCCCGCTCCCGGGCCCCGGCCAGCGCCTGGTCCAGGGCGGCGTCGGCCTCCTCCACCCGGCGCAGGGCGTCGATCGGGTCGTAGCGGCCGGCCGTCTCCTCCCGCCGTACGTCGGCCAGTACCGCCTCCGCCCGGCCGACGCGCCCGCGCAGGTCCGCCGTGGAGGTGCCCTCCGCCGTACCGCTCAGCAGCCCGCGGGCGTCCGCGAGGTCGGTCTCCGTCTCGGTCAGCGCGCCCGGCAGCTTCCCCGCCGCCTCCGCCAGCTCCTGCGCCCGCCGCTCCACCGCGTCCATCAGGGTGGCCGCCTGGTCCACCGCGCCCTCGGCGGACCGTACGTGCACGGCCGCCGTACCGTTCTCACCGGCGTCGACGGCCGCATGGGCCAGACCCAGGTTGGTCGCCGCGAACAGCAGCCGGTCCTCGGCCTGTTCGGGGTTGGAGGCGACCGGCGCTGAAGCGGAATCCGCGTACCGCCGGGTCAGTGCGGTCAGGGTCGCCCCGGCGGTGGTGGTGCGCCCGGTCAGCTCCAGGTAGCGCTCCTCCACGGCCGCCAGCGCCTGCGGGGCGTTCTTCTCCAGGTCCCGCAGCCGGTCGAAGTCCGCCGCCTGGGCATCCAGCCGCCGGCTCGCCTCCGTGCAGCGGGCGACGATCTCGTCGAGCATCCGCCGCCGGGTCGCACCGTCCTCCGGCCAGGCGTCGTCGAGCTGCTGGCGCAGCCGGAAGGCGTGCGTCAGCTCGCCCTTGGCGTACTCCACCGCCGCGGTGAAGGGGGCCGCCGCCTCCTCGCCGAACTGCGCGGTGGCGAAACCGAGTTCCTCGGTGCTGGTGCGGACCGCGTCGTCCGTCTCCACCAGCAGGGACTTCGCCCGGTCGTCCAGCTCCGGCAGCGGCAGGCGGTCCGGCGCCCCCTCGGGCCAGCCCGGCCCGGTCGTCGTGCCCCGGCCGCCGGCCGCGTCGTCCCTGCGCCTGCGCCGGGTGTACGCGTACACGCCGAGCGCCCCGGCCGCGCCGACCGCGACCACCGGGAGCACATAGTCCCCGGCGCCGCTCCCGCCGCTCCCGCCGCCGGGGTCGGCCGGGCCGGGCGTGATGGTCGGCGCCGGCACGGGCTGCCCTCCGAGGACCGCGTCGTAGCCGTTCGCCGCGCCGATCGCCGCGCCCGCCCAGTCGTTCTGCCGCAGGGGCGGCTCGATCGCGGTCCGCGCCACCTCCGCCAGCTGTCGCTCGGTGAAACCGGAACCGACATCGGCCGAATAGGCGTACTGACGGGCCGCCGTGGCCACGGCCAGCAGGACGTCGTCCTGCCCGAGGCCGTTGCGCTGCGCGGTGGCGTCCGCCCAGCTCTGGGCGGAGCGCCCGGAGAAGTCCTGCACGTACACCACGAAGAGCTGGATCTTCCGATCGGCGTACAGCGCGTCGAGGGCGGCGGTGACGGCGGACTTCCGGTCGCCCAGCGCACCGACGAGATCGGTGATCTGCCCCTGCTGCGCCAGGGCGACGGGATCCTCGGCCCGCGCCGCCGGGGCCCCGGCCACGACCGTCCCGCCGAACGCCAGCAGCGCCGCGGCGAGCGCGAGCCCGGCCCGTACGGCCACCACGGCGGCGGTGCGCCTCTGCGTCCTGCTCCTCGTGCTCCTCGGCGGCATCACATTTGGGAGGGTATGAGCGCTTCCCCGTGCCCGCACCCGGAGCACGGCGCGGAGCGCGGCCCCGGGTCGCTGCGCGGACCGTCCACCGGCCCGACCGGGAGCCGGGGGCCTCCGCGGGAGGACCCCGGCCGTCGCTCCTCAGCCCTTCCGGCGCCCGATCCTGCTGCCGAGCCACACCAGCGGGTCGTACTTGTGGTCGACCGCCCGCTCCTTCAGCGGGATCAGCGCGTTGTCGGTGATCCTGATGCCCTCGGGGCAGACCTCCGTACAGCACTTGGTGATGTTGCAGTAGCCGAGCCCGTGCTCCTCCTGCGCGGCCCGCTTGCGGTCCAGACCCGCCTCCGAGGCCGCGTCCAGGGGGTGCATGTCCAGCTCCGCCACCCGCATCAGGAAGCGCGGACCGGCGAAGGCCGCCTTGTTCTCCTCGTGGTCACGCACCACGTGACAGGTGTCCTGGCACAGGAAGCACTCGATGCACTTGCGGAACTCCTGTGAGCGTTCCACGTCGATCTGCTGCATCCGGTACGCGCCCGGGGCCACCCCCTCCGGCGGCACGAAGGCCGGCACCTCCCGTGCCTTCCGGTAGTTGAAGGACACGTCCGTGACCAGGTCCCGGACGACGGGGAAGGCGCGCAGCGGCGTGATCGTGATCGTCTCGGTCCGCTCGAAGGTGGACATGCGCGTCATGCACATCAGCCGCGGCCGGCCGTTGACCTCCGCGCTGCACGAGCCGCACTTGCCCGCCTTGCAGTTCCAGCGCACCGCCAGGTCCGGGGCCTGGGTGGCCTGGAGCCGGTGGACGATGTCCAGGACCACCTCGCCGTCGTGCACCTCGACGGTGAAGTCCCCGAGCGCCCCGCCTGCCGCGTCGCCCCGCCAGATCCGGAAGCTCGCGTCGTACGTGCTCATTCGTACAGCTCCTCTTCGGCGAGGTACTTGACCAGCTCTTCCTTGTCGAACAGTGCGAGCAGATCGGGGCGGATGGGGTCGGTGCGGGTCCGGACCAGCTCGATCCGGTCGGCCGCCGGGTCCGCCGGTACGGGGTCCACGGGCCGGCACAGCAGGTTCACCGGGCGCCAGGCCCGCTCCATCGCCGGGCAGTCCTCGCGGGTGTGTCCGCCCCGGCTCTCGGTGCGCTCCAGGGCCGCGCGGGCCACGCACTCGCTGACCAGCAGCATGTTGCGCAGGTCCAGGGCGAGGTGCCAGCCCGGGTTGAACTGCCGGTGGCCCTCGACGCCGGCCCGGGAGGCCCGTACGCGCAGGGTTGCGAGCCGTTCCAGGGCCTCGGCCATCTCTCCCTCCCGGCGGATGATGCCGACGAGGTCGTTCATGGTCGTCTGGAGCTCCTGGTGCAGGGTGTACGGGTTCTCCGCGTCGTCGGAGGCGTGGAACGGGGCCAGAGCCTCCGTGGCCGCCGCGTCGATCCCGGCCTGCGAGACGGCCGGGCGCCCCGAGGGTGCGGCCGCGTACTCGGCGGCGTGCAGCCCGGCCCGCCGGCCGAAGACCAGCAGGTCGGACAGGGAGTTCCCGCCGAGCCGGTTCGAGCCGTGCATCCCGCCGGCGACCTCGCCCGCCGCGAACAGTCCGGGCACCCCGACGGTGGCCGCGGTCTCGGAGTCGACCGCGATCCCGCCCATCACGTAGTGGCAGGTCGGGCCGACCTCCATCGGTTCCGCGGTGATGTCCACGTCCGCCAGCTCCTTGAACTGGTGGTACATGGACGGGAGCCGCCGCCTGATCCGCTCGGCGGGCATCCGGGTGGACACGTCGAGGAAGACCCCGCCGTGCGGGGAGCCCCGGCCGGCCTTCACCTCGGAGTTGATGGCCCGCGCCACCTCGTCGCGGGGCAGCAGCTCGGGCGGGCGCCGGTTGTGGTCGGGGTCCTCGTACCAGCGGTCTCCCTCCTCCTCCGATTCCGCGTACTTCTCCTTGAAGACGTCGGGGACGTAGTCGAACATGAACCGCTTGCCCTCGGAGTTGCGCAGCACCCCGCCGTCGCCGCGGACGGACTCGGTGACGAGGATCCCCTTCACCGAGGGCGGCCAGACCATGCCGGTCGGGTGGAACTGCACGAACTCCATGTTGAGCAGGGGCGCACCCGCGAGGAGGGCCAGCGCGTGGCCGTCGCCGGTGTACTCCCAGGAGTTGGAAGTGGTCTTGAAGGACTTGCCGATGCCGCCCGTGGCCAGGACCACGGCCGGGGCCTCCAGCACGAAGAAGCGGCCGGACTCGCGTTCGTAGCAGAAGGCCCCCGAGACCTTCGGTCCGTCCTTGAGGACCCGGGTGACCGTGCACTCCTGGAAGACCTTGAGCCGGGCCTCGTAGTCGCCGTGCTCCTTGAAGTCCTCCTGCTGCAACGCGACGATCTTCTGCTGCAGGGTGCGGATCAGTTCCAGGCCGGTGCGGTCGCCGACGTGCGCGAGGCGGGGGTACTCGTGTCCGCCGAAGTTGCGCTGGGAGATCTTCCCGTCGGGGGTGCGGTCGAAGAGCGCGCCCCAGGTCTCCAGCTCCCAGACCCGGTCCGGGGCCTCCTTGGCGTGGAGCTCCGCCATCCGCCACTGATTGAGGAACTTCCCTCCGCGCATGGTGTCGCGGAAGTGCACCTGCCAGTTGTCGCCCTCGTTGACGTTGCCCATGGAGGCGGCGATCCCGCCCTCCGCCATCACGGTATGGGCCTTGCCGAACAGGGACTTGCAGATCACGGCCGTACGGGCGCCCCGCTCTCGGGCCTCGATCGCGGCCCGCAGCCCCGCTCCGCCGGCGCCGACGACGACCACGTCCCACTGCTGCCGTTCCACTTGGGCCATCTCAGAAGATCCTCGGGTCGGTGAAGGCGCCGCTGGCCAGCAGGTACACGTAGAAGTCGCACAGGGCCACGCTGATCAGCGAGGCCCAGGCCAGTTGCATGTGGCGGGAGTTGAGGCGGCTGATCCAGCCCCAGAGGCGGTAGCGCACCGGGTGCTTCGAGAAGTGCTTGAGGCGGCCGCCCATGATGTGGCGGCAGGAGTGGCAGGACAGCGTGTAGGCCCAGATCAGAACGATGTTGACCAGGAACAGCAGGGTTCCGAGGCCCATGTGGCCCCACGCGTAGTGCTCGTCGCGGAAGGTCAGCACGGTGTCGTAGGTGAGGATGCCCGCGACGGGGACGGCCGCGTAGAAGAAGTACCGGTGGGCGTTCTGGAGGATGAGCGGGAAGCGGGTCTCGCCGGTGTACTTCGCGTGCGGTTCGGCGACGGCGCAGGCGGGCGGCGAGGCCCAGAAGCCCCGGTAGTAGGCCTTGCGGTAGTAGTAGCAGGTCAGCCGGAAGCCGAGCGGGAAGACCAGGATCAGCAGGGCCGGGGACAGGCCCCACCAGCTGCCGAAGAGGTCCCAGTTGGGGCCGCCGCGCATCTCCACGCAGTTCTCCGCGAGGCACGGGGAGTAGAAGGGGGAGACGTAGGGGGCCGCGTAGTAGTCGGCGTTGGCGAAGGCGCGCCAGGTCGAGTAGACGATGAAGGCGAGCAGCCCGGCCGCGGTGCCGGCGGGGGCCAGCCACCACCGGTCGGTCCGCAGGTGCCGGGCCGGGATCGCGGCCCGTGAGGCGTCGTGGACGCCGCCGGGCCGCTGCTGGGGTCGTTCCGTGCCTGTGGCCAAAGAGGACTCCGGTAGGAGTGGTGAGGGGCGCTCCCGCCCGGCCCGGGTGCGGGGCCGGGCGGGAGTGCGGGACGGACGGGGGTGCGGGACGGACGGCGTACGGGACGCGTACGGGACGCGTACGGGACGCGCGGGCGCGGTGTCAGGGCGCGCGGCGGTCGCGGGCGCCGAGGCCCTCGTCGTCGGAGTCCGTCCACAGGGCGCTGTCATAGGGGGTGTCCGGGACCGGAACCATCCGGGACTGGTCCGGCGCCGCCGACGCGGGCTGCCGGCGCGCGGCCGCGGCCTGCTGCTCCAGCCGCTCGACCTTCCGCGTCAGCTCGTCCAGGGTGCGTCGTACAGCGGTCAGATCGTCGTTCAGGGACATGATTTGCCCTCATTTCCGCCAGGGTGCGGTGGCAACGCTCATGTGCGCCTGCGAGTGTCGCGCTTCGCGTCCCCGGTTGTGAAGGGACATGCAGCGATTGCAGGCGCGCAGGCGTGAACTGTGCGCCCCTCCCCGCCCCCATTGTCGTCCCTCTCCCGGGGGAGCGCCCTCGTGCCACGCAAGCGGGATTGGTCCGCACGGGTGGGGTTCGCGGCGTGGCGAGAGGCGGCTGCGGAGGGTGCGGAGCGGCGTCGATTTCAGTGGATTCCGGCAACCGGTGTGATCAGCCCATATACCGCCGAACGTGATCATGCTTCCCCCACGCCCCGCCCCGGAGGTACCACCCATGTCCCAGAGAAGGCGCAGGTCCTTGGCGCTCCTGACCTCGGGAGTCCTCGCACTGCCGCTGCTCACGGGCTGCGGCGCGGGTGATGACGAGGGCGGCCCGGCCGCCGCAGGGCAGGACATCGCGACGACCAAACGAGACAAGGTCGCGGACGGGGGTGTGCTGCGGTGGGCGGTGGACGCCCTCCCGGAGACCCTCAACGCCTTCCAGGCCGATGCGGACGCCACCACCAACAGGATCGCGGGGGCCGTGCTGCCGCACCTGTTCGTGCTGGACGCCAAGGGACGGCCGGTGGCCAATCCCGACTACCTGGAGAAGGCCGAGGTCATCGAGCGGGAGCCCAAGCAGGTCGTCCTGTACAAGCTGAACCAGCAGGCCGTGTGGAGCGACGGGCGCGAGATCGGCGCCCCCGACTTCGTGGCCCAGTGGCGGGCCCTGAACGGCAAGGACTCGGCGTACTGGACGGCGCGCAACGCCGGCTACGAGCGCATCGAGAAGATCGAGAAGGGCAAGACCGACCTGGAGGTCAGGGTCACCTTCGCCAAGCCGTACGCGGACTGGCGCTCGCTGTTCTCGCCGCTCTACCCCAAGCAGGTCACCGGCACCCCCGACGCCTTCAACGAGGGTGCCCGCGGAGCCCTGAAGGTCACCGCCGGTCCCTTCGGCCTCGGGGCGATCGACAAGAAGACCGGCACGGCCGCCCTGACCCGCAATCCGCGCTGGTGGGGGCAGCCGGCCAAGCTGGACACGCTGGTCCTGACGGCGGTTGCGCGGGCCGAGCGCCCCGCTGCGCTGGCCGCCGGGAAGCTCGACATGGCGGAGATCGACCGGTCCGGGGCGGACCGCATCGCACTGGCCCGCCGGGACGCCTCCGGCAAGGGCGCCTCAGGCAGGGGCGGCCCCGGCCAGGGGGGCGCGGGCGGTGCGGTCGGTACGGGCGCGGGCGGGGCCCCGGCGCACGGCCCGGGCGCCGCGCTGACCCCGGCGCAGGCCACGCTGTCCTGGGCGACCGCCTACGGCACGGACGAGGAGAAGGCGGCGCAGGAGAAGGAGAGCCGCGCCAAGCACACCGAGTCGGTGAAGCGGTACGCGGACGAGCAGAAGGCCCTGCGGGGGTTCACGGTCCGCAAGTCCCTGGAGCCGGCCTACACGCAGCTGGCGATGAACGGGGCGTCGGGCCCCCTGGCGGACGAGCGGGTGCGCCGGGCGGTGGCCCGCGCTCTGGACCGCCAGGCACTGGCCGACCTCGTGCTCAAGCCGCTCGGCCTGCCGGCGAAGCCGGTCGGCAGCCACGTGGCCCTGGCCGGGCAGCAGGCGTACGCCGACAACAGCAGCGCCCTCGGCGGCCAGGACGCCAAGGCGGCCCAGGCCCTCCTCGCCGACGCCGGCTGGCGCCGGGGCGGCAGGCTCAGCGAGCCGGCCGGCGCCAAGGCCGGACCGGAGAGCGCGCCGCAGGACGACGGCAAGACCCCCGCGGGCCCGGGCACCGGGAACGACGGCCTCTACATCGTGGGCCAGGACGACGGGGCCAACGGCGACCACCCGGGCACGTCCGACGGCAAGGCCGCGGGCGCCGACACCGCCGCCTCCTCCGCGGGCGACGAGCGGGACCGGGTCTCCCCGGTGCTCGCCCCCGCCCCGTTCGGGGCCCGGCAGCAGGCCTCCCTGCTGGCCCAGGCGGCCCGGGTCCGTCCCGTCGACGACGCCAAGCGCAGCGCGGCCCAGGACGGCGACGGGGCCGATCCCGCCAAGGGCTCCCCGGCGCCGGCCCCGGCCAAGCCGGTCACCCGTACCTCGGGGAACATGCTCGCCAAGGACGGCAAGGTGCTCACCCTGCGGTTCGTCCTGCCGGCCGGACCCGGCTCGGAGTCCCTGCGCGCCGTCGGCGAGCGGATCTCCCGGATGCTCCGCAAGCTCGGCGTGAACACCGAGACGACCAAGGTGGCCGACGACAGCTTCTTCAAGGACCACATCGCCTCGGGCCAGTACGACCTGGCGCTGTACTCGTGGCCGGCGACGGCCTTCCCCGCCACCGACGCCCGGCCGATCTTCGCCAAGCCGGAGCCGGCGGCGGACGGCTCGCTCCTCGTGGAGCAGAACTACACGCGGGTCGGGACGGACCACATCGACCAGCTGTTCGACCAGGCGGTCGGGGAGCTGGACGAGGCGCAGTCCCGTGAGCTGGTGCGCAAGGCCGACGCCCGGATCTGGGCCGCGGCCGGATCCATCCCGCTCTTCCAGCGCCCGGAGCTGGTGGCCGTCAAGCCCGGCCTGGTCAATGCCGGTGCCTTCGGTCTCGGGGCACCCCGCTACCAGGACATCGGCTGGAAGAAGCCGCCGACCGCCAAGGGCAAGAAGAAGTAGCCCTGGCGAAGATGTGGTGACAAAGCGGTGCCTGTCAGGTTGACCCGCGGGTCACAAGCTCAGATGTGACTCAAGTCCCTTGCCCGCCGGAGGTCCGGCGGGCAAGGTCGTGGGTACCCGTTGACCCGCATGATTTCCCGCAGGAACGGCGGCCCGGGCACCCCACCACGCGCTCGGCCGCGATCATTCCTCCGGCCTCTTGACAGACCCCCCGGCAGGCGGTTCCCGGCATTCGACGTACCATGGGGTAAGGCCGTGGCAGGTTTTCGCCCGGTCGAGGCGCGCGTGCCAGGCCGTACGTGACGCCATCCACGATCCCGGGAGAAGCGCCGAAGTGCCCACGCGCCACGACATCCGTAACGTCGCCATCGTCGCCCACGTCGACCATGGCAAGACGACCATCGTCGACGCCATGCTCAAGCAGGCCGGTGCCTTCGCCGCCCACCAGCAGCTCGACGACCGCATGATGGACTCGAACGACCTGGAGCGTGAGAAGGGCATCACGATCCTCGCCAAGAACACGGCGGTGAAGTATCACCCCAAGGACGGCGGGGCCCCGATCACGATCAACATCATCGACACCCCCGGCCACGCCGACTTCGGTGGTGAGGTCGAGCGCGGTCTGTCGATGGTCGACGCCGTCGTTCTGCTGGTGGACGCCTCCGAGGGTCCGCTGCCCCAGACCCGCTTCGTCCTGCGCAAGGCCCTCCAGGCCCGGATGCCCGTCATCCTCTGCATCAACAAGACGGACCGCCCGGACTCCCGGATCGACGAGGTCGTCAACGAGACCTACGACCTCTTCCTGGACCTGGACGCCGACGAGGACCAGATCGAGTTCCCGATCGTCTACGCCTGCGGCCGTGACGGCATCGCCTCGCTGACCAAGCCGGAGGACGGCACCGTCCCCGCCGACAGCGAGAACCTGGAGCCGTTCTTCTCCACCATCCTGGAGCACGTCCCGGCCCCGACGTACGACGAGGAGGCCCCCCTCCAGGCGCACGTCACCAACCTCGACGCCGACAACTTCCTCGGCCGCATCGCGCTGCTGCGCGTCGAGCAGGGCGAGCTGCGCAAGGGCCAGACGGTCGCGTGGATCAAGCGTGACGGCACCATCTCCAACGTCCGCATCACCGAGCTGATGATGACCGAGGCGCTCACCCGCAAGCCGGCCGAGGTCGCCGGCCCCGGTGACATCTGCGCCGTCGCCGGCATCCCCGACATCATGATCGGTGAGACGCTGGCCGACCCGGAGAACCCGATCGCCCTGCCGCTGATCACGGTGGACGAGCCGGCCATCTCCATGGTCATCGGCACCAACACCTCCCCGCTGGTCGGCCGCGGCGGCACGGGCAAGGGCGCGGACGCCAAGTCCGCGGTCAAGGACCGCAAGGTCACCGCCCGTCAGGTCAAGGACCGCCTCGACCGCGAGCTGATCGGTAACGTCTCGCTGCGCGTGCTCGACACCGAGCGCCCGGACGCCTGGGAGGTCCAGGGCCGTGGTGAGCTCGCGCTGGCGATCCTCGTCGAGCAGATGCGCCGCGAGGGCTTCGAGCTGACCATCGGCAAGCCGCAGGTCGTCACCCGTGAGATCGACGGCAAGGTGCACGAGCCGGTCGAGCGCATGACGATCGACGTGCCCGAGGAGCACATGGGCGCCGTCACGCAGCTCATGGGTGTCCGCAAGGGCCGCATGGACAACATGTCGAACCACGGCTCCGGCTGGGTCCGCATGGAGTTCGTCGTTCCGTCCCGCGGCCTCATCGGCTTCCGTACGGAGTTCCTGACGCAGACCCGCGGCACCGGCATCGGCCACTCCATCCACGAGGGCCACGAGCCGTGGTTCGGCCAGCTGGTCACCCGTAACAACGGCTCCCTGGTCGCCGACCGCGCCGGTGCGGTCACCGCGTTCGCGATGACCAACCTGCAGGAGCGCGGCGTCCTGTTCACCGACCCCGGCACCGAGGTGTACGAGGGCATGATCGTCGGCGAGAACTCGCGCGCCGACGACATGGACGTGAACATCACCAAGGAGAAGAAGCTCACGAACATGCGGTCCTCGTCGGCCGACTCGTTCGAGGCGATCGTCCCGCCGCGCAAGCTCTCCCTGGAGCAGTCCCTGGAGTTCTGCCGCGACGACGAGTGCGTCGAGGTGACCCCGGAGGCCGTCCGCATCCGCAAGGTCGTCCTGGACCAGAAGGAGCGCTCGCGCACCGCGTCGCGCGCCAAGTCCGCCAAGTAGTAACCGCGTTCGGCCGCCGGCCCCGGGTTCGCCCGGTCGGCGGCCGCGGCGGCCCCGGCCGGCCGCACGCGTGCGGTAGAACAGCAGCCCCTTTCCGTCACGGACTCCGTGCGGGGAGGGGCTGTTCGCATCTGTCAAGCGGATTTTTGCGTTCACGTGTCCGCATACCGACCGTGACACTCCGGATGATGAGCTAACCGTCCGTTTCGCACGTGTCTGTCTCCTATCCGTTTGTCCGGATTTCGGGTTTCTGCCGCGGATCGATGTTGTGAAAACGAGACCACTTAAGTGTGGTTTACGGACTAGCAGTCCCTGAGGATGGCTCCATTGAGCTCGGGTCAATGGGTCACGCGATGTGGGGATCGCGCCGACTCACGAGCACACTACGGGCAGGAAACCACTCGCCGTCAGGGGTGTCGGCGAGGTTTTCATGCCCCTCAAGTCGATCAGTGGACTCATGAGGAGGAAACCCATGCGCGGTGCCAAGAGCGCCAAGTGGGTCGTGGGCGCGGTTGTCGTCGCCCTGGCCGCTACCGCCTGTGGCGGCGGAGACGGTGACAGCAAGGACAAGGGCAGCGCTGCCGGCGGCGGCACGTTCCGCCTGGGCAGCACGGAGCCGGACACCATCGACCCGGGGCGCGCCCACGAGTCCACGGGCATCCTGCTCTCCAACGCCCTGTTCACCGGCCTGTACTCGAACACGCCGGACGGCCTGGCCGAGCCCGCGCTGGCCGAGTCGGCGAGCTCGGACGAGGGCTGCACGTCCTGGACCTTCAAGGTCAAGCCGGACACCAAGTTCTCCAACGGCGAGGTCGTCGACGCCGAGGCGTTCGCCCGCGGTTGGGCGCGTGCCGCGCACAAGGCCGCCGCGTCCGACGTGGCGTACCACCTTGCCGGCATCAAGGGCTACGAGCAGCTGCAGGACGGCTCTGCCAAGACCTTCTCCGGTGTCACCACCCCGGACCCGCACACCATCAAGGTCGACCTCTCCAAGGCCGACTGCGAGTTCGTGCTGAAGACGGCGCACACCGCCTACAGCCCGGTCCCGAAGGCCGCCAAGGTCGGCGAAGAGGACAAGGCGTTCGGCGAGGCCCCCATCGGCAACGGCCCGTTCAAGATGGACGGCAGCTGGGAGCACAACAAGGCCATCAACCTCGTCCGCAACGACGACTACGGCCTGACGAAGGCGAAGCTGGACAAGGTCCAGGTCACCCTCCTCAACGACAAGACCGCGCACCAGCTCGAGTACGACGGCTTCCAGGCCGGCACCTTCGACTACGCGCACATCCCGACGCCGATGCTGAAGACGGCCGAGGCGAAGTTCAAGCCGCAGAACAAGTGGTTCGCCAAGGACACCAACGGCATGAACTACGTTCTGCCGATCGGTGACAACGGCCCGACCAACAGCAAGGACGCCCGTCTGGCGATCTCCTACGCGATCGACCGCCAGGCCATCGCCAAGGGTGTCTTCCAGGGCTTCCAGACCCCGTCGACGACCATCGTGCCGCCGGCGTTCCCGAAGGCCTACCAGAAGGACCTGTGCACCTCCTGCGTCAAGCAGGACGTCGCCAAGGCCAAGGAGCACGCCGAGAAGGCGGGCCTGAAGCCGGGTACCGAGATCAAGTTCTCCTTCAACACCGGTGCGGGTCACGAAGAGTGGGTCCAGGCCGTCGCGCGTCAGCTCGAGGACGTCCTCGGCCTGAAGGTCAAGCTGGACGGCAAGGACTTCCCGGGTCTGCTCAAGGAGCAGCAGGGTGCCACCGCCAGCGGCGTCTACCGCTTCGCGTGGGGTGCGGACTACCCGACCCCGGAGAACTTCCTCTTCCCGCTGCTGCACTCGACGTCGATGAACAAGGACGCCGAGGGCAACGTGGTCGGTGACAACCGCGCCCGTTACAACAACCCCGAGTTCGACAAGCTCGTCGACACGGCCCGCGCCACCAAGGACGAGGCCGCGCGCATCGCCATGTACAAGCAGGCCGAGAAGATGGCCATGGATGACATGGCCCTCATCCCGACCTTCAACCGTTCCCAGTTCCGCCTGATGGCGACCGACAAGTTCAACGGTCTGGACGACATCAACTTCAACGAGGACCCGATCCTCGAGAAGATCTCGCTCAAGAAGTAATCGGTTCGGACGGTATATCCGTCAGGAGCGAACGTGCCGCGGCCCCCGGGTGACCGGTGGGCCGCGGCCCCGCTCGGCAGGCCGTTTTTACTTCGGCACCCCTCACATCCGCGGGCAATCCCCGCCGGCCGAGAGCCGGTCCGTTTCCATGGGCCGGAGGCCGCTGCTCCCAGAAGCGGCCAGGTAGAGAGGCACAAACATGGGAAGGTACGTCGCCCGTCGCCTCGGGCAGATGGTCATAGTCCTCATCGGCGCGACCATGGTTCTGTTCGCTTGTCTTTTCGTTCTCCCCGGTGACCCCGTGGGCTCGATCGCAGGCAGCGACAAGGCTCGTGACCCAGCGGTGGTCGCGGAGCTCAAGGCGCGTTACGGGCTCGACAAGTCGCTGCCCGAGCAGTATGTGAACTACGTGTCGAAGGTCGCGACCGGAGACCTCGGCGAGGACTTCATCCAGCGCCGCGAGGTGTCCGAGATCCTCGGCCCCAAGCTGGCGAACACCGCGAAGCTGGCCCTGCTGGCCATTGCTCTCGTCACGGTGTTCGGTATGGGTGTCGGCATCATCGCCGCCCTGTACAGATACAGCATCTTGGACATGGCCACGACATTCTTTACGACCATGGCGGTGGGATTCCCCACGTTCGTGATCGGCATGCTGCTCATGAAGTGGTTCGCGGTCGAACTGCAATGGTTCCCGCAGCTCGGTGGAGACAAGCTCGAAGGCATGGTCCTCCCGGCGGTCACCCTCGCCATCACCGACATCGCGTTCGTCGCCCGCCTCACCCGCGGCACGATGCTCGAGGTGCTGCGCGCCGACTACGTGAAGACCGCCGTGGCCAAGGGACTTCCGCGCCGTCGCGTGCTCTTCAAGCACGTGCTCCGCAACTCGTCCATCCCGGTCGTCACCTACCTGGGCATTTCGTTCGGCGCACTTCTCGGTGGCGCGCTCATCACCGAGGCGATCTTCAACTGGGACGGTGTCGGTCTGGCACTGGTTCAGGCGATCCAGCAGCAGAACAACCCGATCGTGATCGGCGTGGTGACCTACAGCGTCGCCATCTTCGTCGTCCTCAGCCTCATCGTGGACCTGCTGTACGCGGCCCTCGACCCGCGTATCCGCCTCAGCTGACCGCCCCCAAGGAGGATTTCCTCATGTCTGAGCTCGTCAAGAGCCCGGCGATCGGGGACGAGAGCCCCGTCCCGGCCACCCCGGCCGCCCCCGAAGCAACCCCCAAGCAGCTCACCCAGTGGGGCGAGATCCGCCACCGCTTCGTCCAGAACAAGCTGGCCGTCGTCGGTCTCGTGATCATCTCCCTGCTGTTCATCACCGCGATCTTCGGCAGCATGTTCACGCCGTACGATCCGGGCGCGCAGGACCTGGAGAACACCCTCGCGTCGCCCAACGCCGCGCACTGGATGGGCACCGACGCCCTGGGCCGCGACATGTTCTCGCGCCTCATAGCCGGTACCCGCGTGGCCATGTTCGTCGGCCTCGCCTCGATCTTCTTCGCCGTGCTGATCGGTGTCGCCCTCGGCGCCATCGCCGGCTACTTCGCCGGCTTCGCCGACACCCTCGTCATGCGCATCGCGGACGTCTTCCTCGCGTTCCCGCTGATGATCGGCGCCGTCGTCATCATCCTGGTCACCGGCCGCGGCATCACCCCGGTGATCATCTCGCTCGCGGTCTTCTCGTGGGCGACCGTCTCGCGACTGCTGCGCAGCTCGATCCTGTCGGTGCGCGAGATGGACTACGTCCACGCGGCCAAGGCGCTCGGCGCCAGCGGCGGCCGGATCGTCCGCACGCACATCCTGCCCAACTCGCTGACTCCGGTCCTGGTCTACGCGACGTTCAACGTCGGTACCACGATCATCGGCGTCGCGGCCCTCTCCTTCCTCGGCGCCGGTGTCCCGGTCGACGTTCCGGAGTGGGGCAACATGCTGGCGGCCGGTCAGGCCTTCATCGGCGTCCACGACTACCTGTGGCTGTACCCGAGCTTCTTCGTGGTCGTCACCGTGCTCGGCTTCGCCTTCGTCGGTGACGGCCTGCGCGACGCGCTCGACCCGAAGCTGCGGTAGGGCCGCCCGATGCTCCGAGACAACATCAGCAAGCAGGACGAAGGTGGCGGCGTGACGACGTCGGAGATTCTCAGCGTTGCGGAGACGGGCGGCGGGTCCGCCGTGCCGCTGCTGGAGGTGGACAACCTCCAGGTCGAGTTCAAGACCCGTGACGGGGTCGCCAAGGCCGTCAACGGCGTGAGCTACAGCGTGAGCGCCGGCGAGACCCTCGCCGTGCTCGGCGAGTCCGGGTCCGGCAAGTCGGTCACCGCGCAGGCGATCATGGGCATCCTCGACAGCCCGCCCGGGCGCGTCGCGGGCGGCGAGGTGCGCTTCCACGGCCGGGACATCCTCAAGATGTCCGACGAGGAGCGCCGCAAGCTCCGCGGCGACAAGATGGCGATGATCTTCCAGGACGCGCTGTCCTCCCTGAACCCGGTCTACTCGGTGGGCGACCAGCTCGGCGAGATGTTCCGGGTCCACCGCGGCATGTCCAAGAAGGACTCGAAGGCCAAGGCCATCGAGCTCATGGACCGCGTGAAGATCCCCGCCGCCAAGGCGCGCGTGGGCGACTACCCGCACCAGTTCTCCGGCGGTATGCGCCAGCGCATCATGATCGCCATGGCGCTGGCCCTCGAGCCGGACCTGATCATCGCCGACGAGCCCACCACGGCTCTCGACGTGACCGTCCAGGCCCAGGTCATGGACCTGCTCGCGGAGCTCCAGCGCGAGATGAACATGGGTCTGATCCTGATCACCCACGACCTCGGCGTCGTCGCCGACGTCGCGGACAAGATCGCGGTCATGTACGCGGGCCGGATCGTCGAGACCGCTCCGGTCCACGAGATCTACAAGCGCCCCTCGCACCCGTACACCCGGGGTCTGCTGGACTCGATCCCGCGCCTGGACCAGAAGGGCCAGGAGCTCTACGCGATCAAGGGCCTGCCGCCCAACCTGCTCCGCATCCCGGCGGGCTGTGCCTTCAGCCCCCGGTGCCCCAAGGCGCAGGACATCTGCCGTACGGAGATCCCGGCCCTGCACCCGGTCACCGAGCTGGACGGCACCGAACTGCCCGGCCGCGGGAGCGCGTGCCACTTCTGGAAGGACCAGATCCATGGCTGAGCTCAGCAAGACGACCACCGAGCGCGAGCCGATCCTCCAGGTCCGCAACCTGGTCAAGCACTTCCCGCTGACCCAGGGCATCCTCTTCAAGAAGCAGGTCGGCGCGGTCAAGGCCGTCGACGGCGTGTCCTTCGACCTGTACCAGGGCGAGACCCTCGGCATCGTGGGCGAGTCCGGCTGTGGCAAGTCCACGGTCGCCAAGCTCCTGATGAACCTGGAGCGGGCCACCGCCGGCGAGGTCTTCTACAAGGGCCAGGACATCACCAAGCTGTCCGGCCGTGCGCTGAAGGCCGTCCGCCGCAACATCCAGATGGTGTTCCAGGACCCGTACACCTCGCTGAACCCGCGCATGACGGTCGGCGACATCATCGGGGAGACCTTCGAGATCCACCCCGAGGTGGCACCGAAGGGCGACCGGCGCCGCAAGGTCCAGGACCTCCTGGACGTCGTGGGCCTGAACCCGGAGTACATCAACCGGTACCCGCACCAGTTCTCCGGCGGTCAGCGCCAGCGCATCGGCATCGCCCGCGGCCTCGCGCTCAACCCGGAGATCATCATCTGCGACGAGCCGGTCTCCGCGCTCGACGTGTCGGTGCAGGCGCAGGTCATCAACCTGATGGAGAAGCTGCAGGACGAGTTCAACCTGTCCTACATCTTCATCGCGCACGACCTCTCGATCGTCCGGCACATCTCGGACCGCGTCGGCGTCATGTACCTCGGCAAGATGGCCGAGATCGGCACCGACGCCCAGATCTACGACCACCCGACGCACCCCTACACCCAGGCGCTGCTGTCGGCGGTCCCGGTCCCGGACCCCGAGGTCCGCGAGTCCCGCGAGCGCATCATCCTCACCGGTGACGTCCCGTCCCCGGCCAACCCGCCGTCGGGCTGCCGCTTCCGCACCCGCTGCTGGAAGGCCCAGGACAAGTGCTCCACCGAGGAGCCGCTGCTGGCGATCCCGGAGCGCTTCAAGGGCCAGGACACCCTGGCCGCGCACGAATCCGCGTGCCACTTCGCGGAGGAGAAGGCCATCCTGGCCGTCTGACGTACGCGCTCTGCCCGACGGCCGGTCCCCGGCGCCCCACGGCGCCGGGGACCGGCCGTTCGCCGTCCCCGGTGCAGTGCGCCCCGTCCCGCGGAAACCGGTTGCGACCCCCGGATCGCGGGCCCGAGAGTGACGCAATGACCATCACCGTACGACCCGCCGGCCCGGGGGACGCGGCCGACATCTGCGCCCTCCTCAACGCCGTCGACGTGATCGAGATCGGCCGGCCCGAAACCGACCTCGGCACCGTCGAGTCCGACCTCAACGCACCCGACGTGGACCTGGCCACCGACTCCTGGCTCGCCTTCGAGGACGGCCGGCTCCTGGCCTACGCCATGGTCTGGGCGGACTCCGGACCCGGCCGCGTCGACGGGGACCACTACGTCCTGCCCGGCCACGACGAGGCCGCGACGCTGCTGCTGGAGCGGATGGAGGCGCGTGCCCGCGAGATCACCGGCGGGACCGGCACCCTCAAGATCCAGCTCAATGTGAAGCCCACCATCGACCTCGGGCTCCTCGCGGACCGCGGCTACCGCACCGTGCGCCGCTACCAGGTCATGACGCGCCCCCTGTCCGCGGCCGCCGACCCCGCGCCCGTCCCGCCCGCCGGACTCGCCCTGCGCCACTGCGGCGACGACGACGCCGACCGCCACCGGGCCCACGCCCTGGTCGAGGAGACCTTCGCCGCCCACTTCGGCCATGTGGACCGCCCGTACGAGACGTGGCTCGACCACATCGAGGGCCGCTCGCTCGACTGGTCGCTGGTGTGGATCGCGAGCCTGCCGGGCGAGGGCGACGTGGCCGTACTGCTCACCCGGGACGACCGGACGAGCATGGCCTGGGTCAGCCACATAGGCGTACGCAAGGAGGCGCGCGGCCGGGGCGTCGGCGGCTTCCTGCTGCGCCACGGCTTCGCGACCTACGCGGCGCGCGGCCGGGACACCATCGGCCTGGGAGTCGACACCCTCAACGCGACCGGCGCCCTCGCGCTCTACGAGGCGCACGGCATGGTCCGGCACTACGGCGTCGACGCGTGGGAGCTGGCTTTGCACCCCCAGGGGTGACAGGGGCGCAACGCGCGGGTGCAATCGGTCCAACGACGCGTGTGCGGCACCCCTCATAGGGTGACATTGGCCCCTAAGCGAGTCTCGGGAGCCATAGGAGGCACTCCATGCGCGGAGCCACCCACGCCCAGTGGGCCGCATGTGCGGTGGCCGTCGCCCTCGCGGCGACGGCCTGCGGCGGCGGGAGCGACAGCGGCGGAGGCGGCGAGGCGGGAATCATCAGCTCTTCGTGGGGCGACCCGCAGAACCCGCTGGAGCCCGCCAACACCAACGAGGTGCAGGGCGGCAAGGTCCTCGACATGCTCTTCCGCGGCCTCAAGCGCTACGACCCCAAGACCGGCGAGGCCAAGAACATGCTCGCCGAGTCCATCGAGACGACGGACAGCCAGAACTTCACCATCACGCTGAAGGACGGCTGGAAGTTCAGCAACGACGAGCCGGTCACCGCGCAGTCCTTCGTGGACGCCTGGAACTACGGCGCGGACGTGCGCAACAAGCAGAACAACTCGCCGTTCTTCTCCGACATCGTCGGTTACGACGACGTGCACCCTGCGTCCGGGGAGCCCAAGGCGAAGACGATGTCCGGACTGGTCGTCAAGGATCCCAAGACCTTCACCGTCGCCCTCAAGGACAAGTTCTCCACCTGGCCGGAGACCCTCGGCTACCAGGCCTTCTCCCCGCTCCCGAAGTCCTTCTTCACCGACCACACCGGCTGGCTGGACAAGCCCGTCGGCAACGGCCCGTACACGGTGGACTCGTACAGCAAGGGCACCGGGATGAAGCTGCGCAAGTGGGACGGGTACCCCGGTGAGGACAAGGCGCAGAACGGCGGCGTGGACCTGAAGGTCTACACCGACAACAACACCGCCTACACCGACCTGATCTCCGGCAACCTCGACCTCGTCGACGACGTCCCGGCACAGCAGCTGAAGAACGTCAAGAACGACCTCGGCGACCGGTACATCAACCAGCCGGCCCTGATCATCCAGACCCTCACCTTCCCGCTGTACGACCCGCAGTGGAGCAAGCCGGGCATGGAGAAGGTCCGCCAGGGCATCTCGCGGGCCATCAACCGTGACGAGATCACCAAGCAGATCTTCCGGGAGACCAGGACGCCCGCCAAGGACTGGACCTCCCCGGCGCTCGGGGAGAAGGGCGGCTTCTCCGCCACGGTCTGCGGCGACGCCTGCGTCTACGACCCGGCCGAGGCCAAGAAGCTGATCCAGGAGGGCGGCGGTCTGCCCGGCGGCAAGGTCACGCTGACCTCCAACGTGGACACCGGCTCGCACCGCGACTGGATGGACGCCGTCTGCAACAGCGTCAACAACGCGCTGGGGGAGGGACCGGTCTGCACGGTCAACCCGGTCGGCACGTTCGCCGACTTCCGCAACCAGCAGAGCAGCTACAAGCTGACCGGCCCCTTCCGCTCCGGCTGGCAGGCCGACTACCCGCTGATCCAGAACTTCCTGCAGCCGCTCTACTACACCGGTGCCTCCTCCAACTACGGCAAGTTCAGCAACAAGCAGTTCGACGACCTCGTCGACCAGGCGAACCGGGAGAGCGACGCGGCCAAGGCGATCGCCAGCTTCCAGGAGTCGGAGAAGATCCTCGCCGAGCAGATGCCGTCCATCCCGCTCTGGTACCAGAACGGCAGCGCCGGCTATTCCGAGCGCCTGGAGGACGTGGCCCTCAACCAGTTCAGCGTCCCCGTCTACGACCAGATCAAGGTGATCTGACCCCCGCCCGGATCACGGCCCCCCGCCCCGCGGGGGGCCGCCCGCCGCGCCCGCCAACAGCATGGAGCACTCCATGGGACGTTATGTGATCCGGCGGCTGCTCCAGATGATCCCGGTGTTCATCGGCAGCACGTTCCTGATCTTCTTCATGGTGTACGCGCTCGGTGACCCGGTCGCGGCCCTCTTCGGTGACAAGGCCCCCGACCCCGCCACCGCCGCCCGCATCCGCAAGGACCTCTACCTCGACCAGCCCCTGTGGAAGCAGTACTTCCACTACATGGGGCAGATCTTCCAGGGCGACTTCGGCACCGCCTTCAACGGGCAGTCCGTCACCGAGCTGATGGCCAGTGCCTTCCCCGTCACCCTGCGCCTGACCCTGGTCGCGATCTTCTTCGAGATCGTCATCGGCATCACCCTCGGCGTGATCAGCGGCCTGCGCCGCGGCCGGACCGTCGACACCTCGGTGCTGGTGATGACCCTCGTGGTCATCTCGGTGCCCACCTTCGTGACGGGCTACCTCCTGCAGTACCTCTTCGGCGTCACATGGGGCTGGGTGCGGCCCACCGTCTCCCCGGAGGCACCGCTGAACGAGCTGATCCTGCCGGGCATGGTCCTCGCGCTGGTCTCCCTCGCCTACGTCACGCGGCTGTCCCGCACCTCCATCGCCGAGAACGTCAAGGCCGACTACGTCCGCACCGCCACCGCCAAGGGACTGCCGCGCAGCCGGGTCGTCACCCGCCACCTGCTGCGCAACTCCCTGATCCCGGTGGTCACCTTCATCGGGACCGACATCGGCGCCCTGATGGGCGGCGCCATCGTCACCGAGCGGATCTTCAACATCCACGGCGTCGGCTTCCAGCTCTACCAGGGCATCCTGCGCAACAACTCGCCCACGGTCGTCGGCTTCGTCACCATCCTCGTCATCGTCTTCCTGCTGGCGAACCTGCTCGTCGACCTGCTCTACGCGGTCCTGGACCCGAGGATCCGTTATGCCTGATCCCGAGCGCCCCGAACCCGCCGGCTACGACCCGGTCGGCCCCCGCCCGAAGGAGGCCGTCTCACCTACGGGCCAAGGGGGACCCATGGATCTGGCGCTGGACGAGGCCGAGAGCGTCGAGGGCATCGAGAAGACCGCCGGACCGGGCGCCTCCGGCCCCCGCGAGCGGCCCCGATCACTGTGGTCCGACGCCTGGCACCAGCTGCGCCGCAACCCCGTCTTCATCATCTCCTCGCTGCTGATCCTCTTCCTCGTCGTCATCTCGATCTGGCCGCAGCTCATCGCGAGCGGCGACCCCCTGAAGTGCGACCTCTCCAAGTCCCAGCAGGGCTCCGCCCCCGGCCACCCCTTCGGCTACGACACCCAGGGCTGCGACGTCTACACCCGCACCGTCTACGGGGCCCGCGCCTCCATCACCGTGGGCGTCTGCGCCACCCTGGGCGCCGCCCTGCTCGGCTCCGCCCTCGGCGGCCTCGCCGGCTTCTTCGGCGGCTGGAGCGACTCCCTGCTCTCCCGGGTCGCCGACATCTTCTTCGGCATCCCGGTCGTCCTCGGCGGCCTGGTCTTCCTGTCCGTCGTCACCAGCACCACCGTGTGGCCCGTGGTCGGGTTCATCGTGCTCCTGGGCTGGCCGCAGATCGCCCGCATCGCCCGCGGCTCGGTGATCACCGCCAAACAGAACGACTACGTCCAGGCCGCCAGGGCCCTGGGCGCCGGCAACGCCCGGATGCTGCTGCGGCACGTGGCGCCCAACGCCGTCGCGCCCGTCATCGTCGTCGCCACGATCGCGCTCGGCACGTACATCGCCCTGGAGGCGACCTTGTCCTTCCTCGGCGTCGGCCTGCGCCCGCCCACGGTCTCCTGGGGCATCGACATCTCCAACGCGGCCTCGCAGATCCGCAACGCCCCGCACATGCTGCTCTGGCCGGCCGGCGCGCTGAGCATCACGGTGCTCGCCTTCATCATGCTCGGCGACGCGGTGCGCGACGCCCTCGACCCCAAGCTGCGCTGAGGAGCCCCGCACATGCTGCTCGAAGTCCGCGACCTGCACGTGGAATTCAAGACGCGCGAAGGCGTCGCGAAGGCGGTCAACGGGGTCGACTACTCGGTGGACGAGGGCGAGACCCTCGCCGTGCTCGGCGAGTCCGGCTCCGGCAAGTCCGTGACCGCCCAGGCCGTGATGGGGATCCTGGACGTGCCGCCGGGCCGGATCGCCGGCGGCGAGATCCTCTTCAAGGGCCGTGACCTGCTGAAGATGAAGGAGGACGAGCGGCGCAGGATCCGCGGCGCCGAGATGGCGATGATCTTCCAGGACGCGCTGTCCTCCCTGAACCCGGTGCTGACCGTCGGCAAACAGCTCGGTGAGATGTACGAGGTCCACCGCGGGATGTCCCGCAAGGACGCCCGGGCCAAGGCCGTCGAGCTGATGGACCGGGTGCGGATCCCGGCGGCGAAGCAGCGGGTGGGGGACTATCCGCACCAGTTCTCCGGCGGCATGCGCCAGCGCATCATGATCGCCATGGCGCTGGCGCTGGAGCCCTCGCTGATCATCGCGGACGAGCCGACGACGGCCCTGGACGTCACCGTCCAGGCGCAGGTGATGGACCTGCTGGCCGAGCTCCAGCGGGAGCTCAACATGGGTCTCATCCTGATCACCCACGACCTCGGCGTGGTCGCCGACGTCGCGGACAAGATCGCGGTCATGTACGCGGGCCGGATCGTCGAGGCGGCCCCGGTCCACGAGATCTACAAGGCACCCGCGCACCCGTACACGCGCGGCCTGCTGGACTCGATCCCGCGCCTGGACCAGAAGGGCCAGGAGCTGTACGCGATCAAGGGCCTGCCGCCCAACCTGCTCCGCATCCCGCCCGGCTGCGCCTTCAACCCGCGCTGTCCGATGGCGCAGGAGATCTGCCGCAGCGACGTCCCGCCCCTGTACCCCGTGACGGAGTCGCCCGTGGCGCGGGCCAGCGCCTGCCACTTCTGGAAGGAGTGCCTCCATGGCTGAGCCCCTTCTCGAGGTGAAGGACCTGGTCAAGCACTACCCGCTGACCCGGGGAGTCCTGTTCAAGAAGCAGGTCGGCGCGGTCAAGGCCGTCGACGGGGTCTCCTTCGGCCTGCGCGCCGGCGAGACCCTGGGCATCGTCGGCGAGTCCGGCTGCGGCAAGTCCACCGTGGCCAGGTTGCTGGTCAACCTGGAACGGCCGACCGCGGGTTCGATCACGTACAAGGGCGAGGACGTCAGCAGGCTGTCGGGGCGCGCGCTGAAGGCCGTCCGCCGCAACATCCAGATGGTGTTCCAGGACCCGTACACCTCGCTGAACCCGCGCATGACGGTCGGCGACATCATCGGAGAGCCGTACGAGATCCACCCCGACGTGGCACCGAAGGGCGACCGGCGCCGCAAGGTCCAGGAGCTCCTGGACGTCGTCGGCCTGAACCCGGAGTACATCAACCGCTATCCGCACCAGTTCTCCGGCGGCCAGCGCCAGCGCATCGGCATCGCCCGCGGCCTGGCCCTCCAGCCCGAGATCATCGTCGCCGACGAGCCGGTCTCCGCCCTGGACGTCTCCGTCCAGGCGCAGGTCGTCAACCTGCTGGAGAAGCTGCAGGACGAGTTCGGCCTGTCCTACGTCTTCATCGCGCACGACCTCTCGATCGTGCGGCACATCTCCGACCGGGTCGGCGTCATGTACCTCGGCCGGATCGTCGAGATCGGCACCGACGCCGAGATCTACGAACACCCGACCCACCCGTACACGCAGGCGCTGCTTTCGGCCGTGCCGGTCCCCGACCCGCAGGCGCGCGCCCACCGTGAGCGGATCATCCTCTCCGGCGACGTCCCGTCCCCGGCCGCCCCGCCGTCGGGCTGCCGCTTCCGCACCCGCTGCTGGAAGGCCCGGGAGCGCTGCACGACGGAGGTCCCGCTGCTCGCGGTCCCGGAGGTCTTCGCCTCCGGTCCGGCGGCGCATCCCTCGGCGTGTCACTTCGCGGCGGAGAAGCGGGTGGTCCCCCACGTGCCGCCGGAGGAGGACGGGCGGCCCGTCGCGAAGGGCACGGACTGAGACGAACCCCGCGCCGACCGATCATTTCCGGCCACCCGTGACGTTCCGGCTGCAGGAGTGGACATCGAATCCCAACTCGGTTTACCTGCGGGCAACTTGACCGTTTCTGCCCCGAGATCTGGGGCAGGCAGCCTGGGAGCTGTGCGGCCGTGCGGGTGCCGACAGCCGGCCGGGGGGCGTAAACGCCCCCCGGCCGGTCTTCGTGTGACCCTCCCCGTGCGCGGCATGCGCCCCTTGTGCTGCCGGATTTCGATCGATGCGCTGGCACGGATAGTTATGATCCGTAGCGCACGGTGGGTATGACTCTCGCCGAGCACGAATACGCGTACCGATGTCCGCTCGACGTGGAGGTGAAACGCCGTGGCACTCTCGATCTCTGCCGTGGTGCTGCTGGCGATCATCGTTTTCCTGCTGGTCCGCCGTGCGGGCCTGAAGGCGGGACACGCGGTGGTCTGTGTGCTCCTCGGCTTCTACCTGGCGAGTTCCACCATCGCCCCGACGCTCAGCCAGCTCACCTCCAACGTGGCGAGCATGATCAGCGGCATCAAGTTCTAGGCAGCGCCCCGGCGGTCGCCGCCGGGGCCCGCCGGGCGGGGCGGGCAGGCCGGGACCGGCGCGGGGCACCCCCTACGCTAGGCCCATGAACGGTCTTCCCGCCCGTCGTCTGCTCTTCGTGCACGCGCACCCCGACGACGAGTCGATCAACAACGGCGTCACCATGGCCAAGTACGCGGCCCAGGGTGCCCACGTCGCGCTGGTGACCTGCACCCTGGGCGAGGAGGGCGAGGTCATCCCGCCCGCGCTCGCCCACCTGACGGCCGACCGCGAGGACGCCCTCGGCGCGCACCGGATCGGCGAACTCGCCGCCGCCATGGCCGAACTGGGCGTCCACGACCACCGGTTCCTCGGTGGTCCCGGCCGCTTCCGCGACTCCGGGATGATGGGCGCCCCGCAGAACCGCCGCCCGGAGGCCTTCTGGTCCGCCGACGTGGACGAGGCCGCCGCGTACCTCGTGGAGGTGATCCGCGAGCTGCGCCCGCAGGTGCTCGTCACCTACGACCCCGACGGCGGCTACGGCCACCCGGACCACATCCAGGCCCACCGGGTCGCCATGCGCGCCGCCGAACTGGCCGCGGAGACCGCCTACCGGCGCGACCTCGGCGACCCCCACACGATCGGCAAGATCTACTGGAACCGCGTCCCGCTCTCGGTGGTCGAGGAGGGCTTCGCCCGGCTGGGTGCCGCCCGGACCGAGGTGTCCTTCCCCGGACTGGCCTCGCCGCGTGACGTCCCCGGCGTCGTCGACGACGAGCGGATCACCGCCGAGATCGACGCCGACGAGGCGCTGGTGGCCGCCAAGACGGCCGCCATGCGGGCCCACGCCACCCAGATCGCCGTGGACGGGCCCTTCTTCGCGCTCTCCAACGACCTGGCGCAGCCGCTGTTCACGCGTGAGTACTACGAACTGGTCGAGGGCCGGCCGGGCGCGGCGGCGGGCGAACGCGAACACGACCTCTTCGCGGGGGTCGAGGCGTGACCGGCGCCCCGACGGTGGGCCGGATCGCCGGCTGCCTGGGCCTGCTGGTGCTCGGCGTCCTGACCGGCCTGGCCGGCTGGCTGGTCGTGGACCTGTGGTTCCCCGGCGGGCTGCTGCTCGCGCTGCTGGCCCTCTTCGGCCTGTTCCTCGGCGGCCGGATCGCCCTCGGGACCGGCCTCGGGGTGGGCGCCGGCGCCGGCGGCTGGTTCCTCGCCTACGTGATGCTCGGCGTCCCGCGCCCCGAGGGCGACTTCCTGCTCAGTTCGTCCGGAATCGGCATGTACGCCTACCTTTTGGGCGGAGCGGTGCTGGCTGTGATGTGTGCCACGGTCAGCCTTCCGGCGGAACGGCCGGTTTCGGCCGCACGCTCCGTCAAGTGACGTGATGTCGGACCTCGTAGGGAGTGCGGCCGAGGTGTGCGGGAGGGTCCCCGCGCGGCGCTCCAGGGCGGTTCGGCGGGCTTCGTGAGGAACCCCTGATCCCCGGCAGTCAGTTGCGCGCGGGCGGCGGCCAGTATGGTGGACGGGCCGCCGAGCTGCCCGCGCACGGTATGACGGGCGGCGGAGCCAACCGGGAGAACCTGCCTTGAGTCGTGAAACCGACAGTTCGTCCTCCGGGCCCAAGGGGCCCGGAGGAGCCGCTTACCCCTCGGGTACACCGCCGTACGGAACCGGCCAGTACCCGTCCACGACTGTGCCACCCGGGCCTGGCGCGGCGACCGCCCCGGAGGAGAACCCTGTGACCTCGAATCCGTCCACGCCCGAATCCGACGGGCCCAAGACCGAGACCACCCTGACGACCCGGATCCGGATCAACATTCCCGGCTCGCGGCCGATCCCGCCGGTGGTCGTGCGCAAGTCGATGGGCACCAACTCCGGCCCGTCCGGCAGTGGGGCGCAGACCCCGCCGGAGCCGGAGCAGGGACCCGGGCCGCAGGACAAGCCCCCGCTCGCGCAGCGTCCGGGGCCCCGGCCGACCCGCGTCGAGGCCGCGCCGGAGCCGGACCCGGCACAGGCCGAGGAGCCGGCCGCCAGCAACTGGTTCGCGCCGCGCAAGCCGCCCGCCGCCGCGCCCGCGCCCGCGGCGCCCGCCGCCGCGCAGATGCCGCCGGCCGCCCCGGCGCCGCCGCTCGCCAAGCGCGTGCCCGGCGCGACGCCGACGCCGGCCCCGCCCGCGCCCGGCGCCGCGTACCCGCCGCACGTCCAGGCCCCGCCCGCGCCGGACGCCGGGTACGCCCCGCCGGCGCAGGACACCGCCTACGCGCCGCCGCCCGTCGCCGACTACGGCACGGGCTACGCCCAGCCGCAGGCGCCCGCCCCGGCCCCGATGCCCGGCGGCCCCGGCGTCGGCGCGACCCAGGGCTTCCCCGCGTACGGCACCGACCACGGCGACGGCGGCCCGTCCACCGAGGCGTTCCCCGTCTACGACAGCCACGCCGACGCTCCCGCCGGCCCCACCGGCGGCCCCGGCTTCGGCTCCGGTCCCGCCACGGGCGGCCCGGCGGCCGCTGCGGCCGCTGCGGCCGCGAGCTGGCCCGGTCCCGACCTGGACGGCCCGCTGCCCACCCCGGTACCGGCGCCCGCGCCGGCCGCCCCCCGGCCCACGCCGCCCGCGGACAAGAAGACCGCCGCCAAGGCCTCCGCCAAGCCCGCCAAGAAGGGCCGCTCCAAGCTCGTCCTCGTCGGCGGTGGCATCGTGGCGCTCGTCGGCGTGGCCTACGGCGCCGGGCTGCTCCTGAACCACTCCGACGTCCCCAAGGGCACCACCGTCCTCGGCGTCGACATCAGCGGCAGCCGCGAAGAGGCCGCCGCGAAGCTGCAGACGGCCTTCGGCACCCGCGCCGCGGCCCCGATCCAGCTGAGCGTCGGCGGCAAGCCGGTCGAGCTGAAGCCCGACAAGGCCGGCCTGACCCTGGACGCCCAGACCACGGTCCGCAACGCGGCCGGCAGCGACTACAACCCCATCACGGTCATCGGCTCGCTCCTCGGCAACGAGCGGGTCGCCGACGCCGTGATGCCCGTCGACGAGGAGAAGCTCCAGGTCGCGCTGCAGGAACTCGCGGGCACCGCGGGTTCCGTCACCGAGGGCACGATCACGTTCGAAGGCGGCAAGGCCGTCGCCGTCCCCGGCAAGCCGGGCACCGGCCTGGACGTGGACGGCTCGGTCGACCTCGTCACCAAGGCCTTCCGCGACCAGGTCGGCACCGGCAAGGCGGCCGTCGTGCAGCTGCCGACCACCACCAGGGAACCGGTCGTGGGCCAGGCCGAACTGGACCGCGCGATGAAGGAGTTCGCCGAGCCCGCGATGTCCGCCAACGCCACCGTCAAGGCGGGCGCCAAGTCCATCGCGTTCGGCAAGCTGTCGCTGCCCAAGATCCTCAGCATGCAGGTCGTGGACGGCCGCCTCACGGAGAGGTTCGACCTGGAGGCGCTCAAGGCGACCTACGGGAACACCTTCGACGGCGTCATGATCACCCGTGGTACCGGTGCGAAGACGGCGGTCACCCCACAGGACGTCGCCGGCGCGCTCGGCAAGGCCCTGCGCGGGAAGACCCCGGCCGAGCGGACCGTGGTCATCGACACCAACCCGAGCTGACGCACGGCACGACGGTGCCCCCGCCCGGATCCCCGGGCGGGGGCATCGTCATGCCCGCCCGGGTCCGGCGGAGCCACGGGTCAGTTCAGCAGGGCGCGCGCCGAGACGGCCTCGGCCCGGATGCGGGCCGCCGCGTCGTCGTCCACCGCGGCGACCACCTCGGCGTACGCGTCCAGCTCGGCGGCCCCCTCCCGGAAGGAGCCCCGCTCCACCAGCAGCCGCGCCCGCTCGTACCGCAGCGACGCCGGATGCGACGGCAGCAGCAGCGACAGCTCCAGCGCCCACAGGGCCACGCCCGACTGCTCCGGACGGGTCGAGGCCCACGCCCGGATGTTGGTCAGGATCCGCAGCACGATGTCCAGCGTCCTGGCGGGCGTACGGGGCCCCGACGCCAGCTCCGCCGGCCCCGCGCCCAGCGAGGCGCCCCCGGCGAACGGGTCCACGACCACGCCCTCCTCCGGGTCGCCGAAGCCCACCACGAAGTGCCCCGGCAGCCCCAGCCCGTACACCGGCGCACCCGCCCGCCGGGCGACCTCCAGCCACACCACCGACAGCAGGATCGGCAGGCCCCGCCGGCGCCGCAGCACCTCGTGCAGCAGCGAGGACGACAGCCGCTCGTAGTCCGCCGGGGTGCCGTGGAACCCGAGGCGCCCGCCCAGCAGTTCCGTCACCGCCGAGGCCCACGCCCGGCCGCCCCGCAGACCGTACGGCAGCATCCCGGCCAGCCGGTCCAGCTCGATCTGCGCCCGGTCCATGGCGCGTTCGTCCAGCTCGGGGTCCGCCTCCGCCGCCAGCAGCAGGCACATCAGCGCCAGGTCCGGTCGCTCCGACCGGGCCTGCTCCGCGAACTGCTCCCGCCGGGCCGGCGTGCTCACCGGGCCGCCCGGAAGTGGTGGTAGGAGTGGTGCGCCGCGAAGCCCAGCCCGTCGTACAGCGCCAGCGCCCCCGCGTTGTCCGTCTCGACCTGCAGCCACGCCGCCGAGGCGCCCTCCTCCAGCGCGCGCCGCGCCAGGGCGGCCATCACCGCCGTCGCGAGCCCCTCCCGCCGGTGCTCCGGATCGACCGTCACCGCAGCGAAGCCGGCCCACCGGCCGTCCACCACGCACCGTCCGATCGCCCGCCCGCCGGGCAGCGAGGCGAACCAGACCGACGGCCCCTCCACCAGGACCCGCCGGGCCACGCCGGGGTCGGAGACCCTCCCGTAGCGCCCGAGCCACTCCTCGTCCGGGACACGGGTCAGACGCACGGACCCGCTCGCGGGCGCGTCCACGTCGCCCACTGGGGCCAGCGCCCCGATCCGTACCTCCGCCGACGCCTCGGACGCCCAGCCGCGGCGCTCCAGCTCCGCGCAGAGCAGCTCCTGCGTTCCGGCGGCTCCCGTGGCGGCCTGCACATAGGCCGGAAGTCCCCGTTCCGCGTACCAGGAGGTCACTCGCGCGAGTGCATCGTCCAGCGGTATCCCCGGGTCGCCGGCCGGCAGTACGGAGTTGGCGCGCCGGGTGAACCCCGCGGACGCGCGCAGCGTCCACCCGCCCAGCGGCTCGCTCTCCAGCGGCTGCCAGGACCGTGCGCAGACCCTCGACAGCTCCTCGAAGGAGGCCGCCGGACCCCGCCGCCGGGCCGGCGCCGCAGGCACGACCTTGCCCGCCACCAGCGACGATTCCGCGATGCGGACGGACTGGCCGTCCTTCTTTGTGATCAGCAGCACACCCTGGTCCCAGGATGTGAGAACACCGACCGTGTCCGTGAACTCGGGTGATCCGCTCAGACCGGTCTCCACCCGTCGTACAGAGACACGTTTACCCACGTCAGCCGGGGTGATTCGGACCTCCAGCAGTCCTCCGGCAGTGATTTCCACAGCTCTGTCCGCCCCTCCTGTTCGGATCGTGCCCGGGAACGGAGATACTAGGTGCGGGCATCGACGACGCCGCGCTCCCGCGCGATATGGAAAGCCCTACCGAGGAGGAACGAGAGCGTGACCTACGTCATCGCGGAGCCTTGTGTCGACGTCAAGGACAAGGCATGCATCGAAGAGTGCCCCGTCGACTGCATCTACGAGGGCCAGCGGTCCCTGTACATCCACCCGGACGAGTGCGTCGACTGTGGTGCGTGTGAGCCGGTCTGCCCGGTCGAGGCCATCTTCTACGAGGACGACACTCCGGAGGAGTGGAAGGACTACTACAAGGCGAACGTCGAGTTCTTCGACGAGCTCGGCTCGCCCGGTGGTGCCTCCAAGCTGGGCCTGATCGAGCGCGACCACCCCTTCGTCGCGGGGCTGCCCGCCGGTATCAACGGCGAGCACTGACCTTTCACGGCAGAAGCGACCCCCGGTCCCGTACGGCCTCCCGCCGCACGGGACCGCGGTGTTTTCCGACCCGTCCCACCCGTACGCAGAGAGAGCAGAGACCACCGTGGCCGCAGTATCCGACCGTCTTCCCGCCTTCCCCTGGGACAAGCTGGAGCCGTACAAGAAGACGGCGGCGGCCCACCCGGACGGCATCGTGGACCTGTCCGTCGGCACGCCCGTGGACCCGGTCCCGCAGCTCGTCCGGCAGGCCCTGGTCGACGCGGCGGACTCCCCGGGCTACCCCACGGTGTGGGGGACGAAGGAGCTGCGCGACGCCATCACGGGCTGGCTGCGCGGCCGGCTCGGCGCGAGCGCCGCCGAGCACCGCAACGTCCTGCCGGTCGTCGGCTCCAAGGAGCTGGTGGCCTGGCTGCCGACCCAGCTCGGTCTCGGCGCCGGCGACAAGGTCGCCTACCCCCGGCTCGCCTACCCGACGTACGAGGTCGGCGCGCGGCTGTGCGGAGCCGAGGCGGTGGTCTACGACGACCCCACCGAGCTCGACCCGGCCGGTGTGAAGCTGCTGTGGCTCAACTCCCCGTCGAACCCGACCGGCAAGGTCCTCGACAGGGCCGAACTCGTCCGGATCGTGGCCTGGGCCCGGGAGCACGGCATCCTGCTCTTCAGCGACGAGTGCTACCTGGAGCTGGGCTGGGAGGCCGAGCCCGTCTCCGTCCTCCACGACGACGTCTGCGGCGGCTCCTACGAGGGGATCGTGGCGGTCCACTCCCTCTCCAAGCGGTCCAACCTGGCGGGCTACCGGGCCGCCTTCGTCGCGGGTGACGCGGACGTGCTCGGCGAGCTGCTGGAGATCCGCAAGCACGGCGGCATGATGACCCCCGCCCCGGTCCAGGCGGCCACCGTGGCGGCCCTCGGCGACGACCTGCACGTGGCCGAGCAGCGCGAGCGCTACGCGGCCCGCCGTGCGGCGCTCCGGACGGCCCTGGAGGCCCACGGCTTCCGGGTGGAGCACAGCGAGGCGAGCCTGTACCTGTGGGTGACCCGGGACGAGCCCTGCTGGGACACCGTCGCCCACCTCGCGGACCTGGGCATCCTGGTCGCGCCCGGCGACTTCTACGGCGAGGCGGGCGCGCGCTTCGTGCGCGTCGCGTTCACCGCCACCGACGAGCGCGTGGAGGCGGCGGTCAAGCGCCTCGGCTGACCGGTGACATGCCCGAGGGGGCCGGGAGTGTCCGCACTCCCGGCCCCCTCGGTGTTTCCCGGGCGTCAGCCGCCCAGCGGCAGGCCGCCAGGCAGGCCGCCGGGCAGGCCACCGCCCAGGGGCAGGGAGGAGACCGGCAGCTCCTGGGTCGTGGGCAGGCCGCCGAGCAGACCGCCCGCCTGGCCGGCCAGGTCGGATGCGGGGGCCGGCAGGGACTGGGTGGCGGCGCCCGCGTTGCCGAGGGCGTCGGTGGCCGTTCCCGTGGCCGTCTCGGCGGTCGCCGCGGGGGCGTCCGTGGCGGTGAGTGCGCCCAGCTGCGGCACGGACTCCAGACCGGCGGCGTTGGCCGCGCCGGCCGCACCGACCACGGGAGCTGCCCCGGCTGCGACGAGCAGCGCGGCACGGGCGATCCGACGGGTCAGGGGGAGGGACATGATGCTCCTAAGCGGTAGCGGCTGAGTACGGCCTGACTAACCGCTCGCGGGGCGGGTGGAGTTGCGGCACCGCCGGGTAAAGGATCGGTAACGCATCGTTTAATCGGCTTCCGCGACAAGCGCACCGGACGGCGCCGACCAGGGGTTCCGTGCCTCCGCGGGGCCGGCGGACGCGGTGGTGATCACCCCCGCAGGAGTGATCACTCGTACGCGCGGCCGGGTGCTCCCGCGTGCTCCCGGACACCTCGCGGCGCCCCGCCCGGATCAGCGGGCGAGGAAGATCCGGACCTCGCCGGGGGCCGCGCCGTAGGGATCGGCGTCGCCGTTCTTCGCGCCCGCGCCGCCCTTGTCCTGCCACCGGCCGCGGTCCTTGCCCGCGACCCAGCCGCGCAGGTCGTACGACACCCTGGCGATCCCCATCTCGCGGGAGTTGGCCACCGCCCACTGGGCCATCGCCCGGCTGCGGCGCGTCGCGGCCTCGCCCGCCTCCTTCTTCTCCACCATCGAGACCTCGGGCTCCTGGACCACCCGGCCACCGCCGCCGTTGCGGCCCGCCTGACCGCCCTGGCCGCCCTCCGGTCCGAAGGTGTGCATCCCGTCCTTGCCGAAGATCCGCACCAGGCCGTCCCGCACCTCCTCCGGGTCGCCGGGCTCCGTGGGCGCCGGCCCGCCGCAGTCCAGAACGCCGCCGCCGGCGAAGGCCGCGGTCAGCACGGTCGCGTCCGGCTCGTGCTTGGCGTAGGCCTGCGGGTAACCGCTGCGCTGCACCTTCTGCGCGGCCACCGTCAGCGGCAGCCGCGAGTACCCGGGCACGTCGACGAGGTGGTCGTAGAAGATCGCGGCCGAGTAGACCGGGTCCGTGATCTGCTCCGGCGTGCCCCAGCCCATCGACGGCCGCTGCTGGAAGAGGCCCAGCGAGTCCCGGTCGCCGTGGTCGAGGTTGCGCAGGGCGGACTCCTGCATGGCGGTCGCCAGGGCGATGGTGACGGCCCGGTCGGGCAGACCCTTGGCGATGCCGACGGCGGCTATCGTCGCCGCGTTCGCCGCCTGCTCCGGGGACATCTCGTACGTCTCGGAGTCGCCGCCACGACCGGAGGCGTCCGCACTGGCGACGCAGAAGGGCGCGCCACCGCCGACCGAGGCGCGCTGCACGGCGAAGTACCCGATCACCGAAAGGAGAACGAGCAGGCCGACGACCACACGCAGCGGCCTGCGGCGGCGAGGACGGGGTTCACGGATCTCGGACACGCGGCCCACCGTACTTGAGGCATATGGCGCGTCCACCGGCCGGACGAGGGACGCTTCGCCACACCCCGGGGCGTTAGGGTCAGTTCCATGTCCGAATCCGAGCTGAACCTCACCCTGGACGCCGCCGAGCTGACCGCCCGGCTCGTCGACATCCCTTCCGTGAGCGGCGACGAGAAGGTACTCGCCGACCTCGTGGAAGAAGCGCTGCGCGGCCTGCCCCACCTCACCGTGGACCGCTTCGGCAACAACGTCGTCGCCCGCACGCACCTCGGCCGCGCCGAGCGGGTGGTGCTCGCCGGCCACCTCGACACCGTGCCGATCGCCGACAACGTCCCGTCCCGCCTCGACGAGAACGGCGTCCTGTGGGGCTGCGGCACCACCGACATGAAGTCCGGCGTCGCCGTGCAGCTGCGCATCGCCGCGACCGTGCCCGAGCCGAACCGGGACCTCACCTTCGTCTTCTACGACCAGGAGGAGGTCGCCGCCGACCTCAACGGCCTCGGCAAGGTCGCCGAGGCCCACCCCGACTGGCTCACGGGTGATTTCGCGGTCCTGCTGGAGCCCTCGAACGCCGAGGTCGAGGGCGGCTGCCAGGGCACCCTGCGGGTGCTGCTGCGCACGTCCGGCGAGCGCGCCCACTCCGCCCGCAGCTGGATGGGCTCCAACGCCATCCACGCGGCGAGCCCGATCCTGGCCCGGCTCGCGGCGTACGAGGCCCGCAAGCCGGTCATCGACGGCCTGGAGTACCACGAGGGCCTCAACGCGGTCCGCATCGAGGGCGGCGTCGCCAACAACGTCATCCCCGACGCCTGCACCGTGACGGTCAACTTCCGCTTCGCCCCGGACCGCAGCATGGAGGACGCGATCGGACACGTCCGGGAGGTCTTCGCCGACTGCGGCGTCGACGAGTTCGTGATCGACGACTTCTCCGGCGGCGCCCTCCCCGGCCTCTCCCACCCGGCCGCAGCCGCGTTCATGGAGGCGGTCGGCGGCCGCGCCATGCCCAAGTTCGGCTGGACGGACGTCTCCCGCTTCAGTGCGCTCGGCGTCCCGGCGGTGAACTACGGTCCGGGCGACGCCCTGCTGGCCCACAAGGTGGACGAGCGCGTGGAGACGAAGGCGATCCTGCACTGCGAGGAACGACTCCGTGCCTGGCTGACCTCCTGAATTCCGCTTCCCGTCACCTTCGTGCGCCTACCCTGATCCAACGATCAGCAGGAGGGAGCACATCATGGGCAACCCCGAAGGCAACGCTCGTCGTCGGCCCGAGGAGCAGCAGCTCGGGCCGGTGCTGAGGCGGCGCAGCCAGGTGCAGGCCGGCAGTACGACGGACCAGCGGCTGCTGGACTCCGCCGGGCCCTCCGAGTGGGTGCACACCGATCCCTGGCGGGTCCTGCGCATCCAGTCGGAGTTCATCGAGGGCTTCGGCACGCTGGCCGAGCTGCCGCCCGCGATCAGCGTGTTCGGCTCGGCCCGCACCCCGGAGGGCTCGCCCGAGTACGAGGCGGGCGTGCGGATCGGCGGCGCGCTGGTCGACGCCGGTTTCGCGGTGATCACCGGCGGCGGTCCGGGAGCGATGGAGGCGGCCAACAAGGGCGCCCGCGAGGCGAGCGGGATCTCGGTCGGCCTCGGCATCGAGCTCCCCTTCGAGCAGGGACTCAACCAGCACGTCGATCTCGGTCTGAACTTCCGGTACTTCTTCGTCCGCAAGACGATGTTCGTGAAGTACAGCCAGGGCTTCGTCGTGCTGCCCGGCGGCCTCGGCACGCTGGACGAGCTGTTCGAGGCGCTGACCCTGGTCCAGACCCAGAAGATCACCCGCTTCCCCATCGTGCTGTTCGGCACGGAGTACTGGAGCGGGCTGGTCGACTGGCTGCGGGGCACGGTGATCGCCCAGGGCAAGGCCTCGGAGAAGGACCTCTACCTCTTCCACGTCACCGACGACGTGGACGAGGCGATCGCCCTGGTGACGAAGGAAGTCGGCAAGTAGCACCGCCGCCGCGGGCCGGCCCGCGGGATCGGGCCCGGCCCCCGGCGGGCGACCGCCGGGTCAGGCCAGGCCGCGGCGGGCGACCGCCGGGGGGCGGTGGCCCTGGATGGAGCGGACCATGTCCAGCACCTGCCGGGTCTCGGCGACCTCGTGGACGCGGTAGACCTGGGCGCCCAGCCAGGCCGAGACGGCCGTGGTGGCCAGGGTGCCCAGCAGTCGCTCCTTGACGGGCTTGTTGAGGGTCTCGCCGACGAAGTCCTTGTTGGACAGGGAGACCAGGACCGGCCAGCCCGTCGCCGTCATCTCCTCCAGCCGCCGGGTCGCCTCCAGCGAGTGGCGGGTGTTCTTCCCGAAGTCGTGACCCGGGTCGATCATGATCGCGTCCCGGCGGACGCCGAGGGCGACGGCGCGTTCGGCGAGCCCGACCGTGACCCGCAGGATGTCCTCCATCACGTCCTCGTACGCGATCCGGTGCGGCCGGGTGCGCGGCTCCACCTCACCGGCGTGCGTGCACACCAGGCCGGCGCCGTGGCGCGCCGCGACCTCGGCGAGCCGGGGGTCCACCCCGCCCCACGCGTCGTTCAGCAGGTCCGCCCCGGCCTCGCACACGGCTTCGCCGACCTCGTGCCGCCAGGTGTCCACGCTGATCACCACGTCCGGGTGGCGGCGGCGGACCTCGGCCACGAAACCGACCGTGCGCCGCGCCTCCTCGGCCGCGTCCACGTGCTCGCCCGGGCCCGCCTTGACCCCGCCGATGTCGATGATCGCCGCGCCTTCGGCGACCGCCTGCTCCACCCGGTCCAGCGCCGGCTCGTCGCGGAACGTCGCGCCCTGGTCGTAGAAGGAGTCCGGAGTCCGGTTCACGATGGCCATGATCACCGGCTCGTGGATGTCGAACTCGCGCCTGCCCAGTCGCAGCATCCTGCTCTTTCCTCCTTCGGCGGCCCTCGCGCCTCGCCTGCGACCTTAACCTGGTGGCCGGAGTCTCTCAGGGGAGTTGATCGTGTTCTTCTTCTTGATGATCGCGCTGGTCGTGGTCGTGGCAGCGGTCACTCTCGCGGTGATCGGCGGCGGCTCGGAGGCCGTCCTGCCGGAGGCGGAGCCGGACCGGGTGGCGGACGGGCTGCCGGAGAGCCGGCCCGTGGTGCGCGAGGACATCGACGCACTGCGGCTGCCGGTCGCGCCGCGCGGCTACCGGATGGCCGAGGTGGACGACGTACTGGAGCGGCTCGCCGCGGAGCTGGCCGAGCGGGACGCGCGGATCGCGCAGCTGACGGCCGCAGCGGAGGCGTCCGGCCCCGCCGACCGGGTCGACCTCAGCAAGGGCGGTGAGCGGTGAGCGGAGCGGTCGCGGGCCCCGACGGGCTGCTGCGCTGCCCGTGGGCACTGTCCACGGGCGCCACCGGCGAGTACATCGCCTATCACGACTCCGAATGGGGCCGTCCGGTCCACGGCGACGACGCCCTGTACGAGCGGCTGTGCCTGGAGGCGTTCCAGTCGGGGCTGTCCTGGCTGACGATCCTGCGCCGCCGCGAGGGCTTCCGCAAAGCCTTCTGTGACTTCTCCATCGCCGCCGTCGCGGAGTTCGGCGCCGCCGACGCGGAGCGGCTGCTGGCCGACGAGGGGATCATCCGCAACCGGGCCAAGATCGAGGCGACCCTGGCCAACGCGAAGGTCCTGGCGGGCTGGGAGGCCGGCGAGCTGGACGCCCTGATCTGGTCCCACGCCCCCGAGGAGCCCGGCCCCGCCCCGCTCACGGTCACCGAGGTCCCGGCGGTCACCGACCGGTCCACCGCCCTCGCCAAGGCCCTCAAGAAGGCCGGCATCCGCTTCGTCGGCCCGACGACCGCCTACGCCCTGATGCAGGCGTGCGGGCTGGTCAACGACCACCTGGCCGCCTGCGCGCTGCGCGACCCGGCCTGAACCGGGCCGCGCACGGCAGCGCGGCTCAGCGGCCGAGGTACTTCGGGGGCTGCTTCGACAGGAAGGCCTGGACGGCGATGGCGTGGTCCTCGGAGGCCCCCGCACGGGTCTGCAGGACGTCCTCGCGGACCAGGGAGTCCGCGAGGGTGTGGGAGGCCCCGTACGCCAGGGACTCCTTCAGGGCGGCGTAGGCGACCGTCGGGCCCTCCGCCAGTGCGCGGGCCACGGCCTCGGCCTCGGCGTGCAGGGAGTCCGAGGGCACCAGGCGGTTGACGATGCCGAGCTCGTACGCTTCCTGCGCCTTGATCGAACGCGGGAAGAGCAGCAGGTCGGAGGCGCGGGAGGCGCCGATCAGGCGGGGCAGGGTCCACGAGACCCCGGAGTCGGCGGTGAGGGCGACGCCGGCGAAGGAGGTGTTGAAGGAGGCGGTGTCGGCGACGACCCGGAAGTCGGCCGCCAGGGCGAACCCGAAGCCGGCCCCGGCCGCGACGCCGTTGACGCCGGCCACCACGGGCTTCGGCATCTCGGTGAGCGCCCGAACGATCGGGTTGTAGTGCTCCTTGACCGTGTTCATCGTCAGTGAGGAGCCGGTCTCGCGGTCCGAGGCGAGATTCCCGATGTGCTCCTTGAGGTCCTGGCCGACGCAGAAGGCCCGGTTGCCGGCCGCCGTCAGCAGGACCGCGCGCACCGCGGTGTCCTCGGCAGCCGCCTGCGCCGCGTCGCGCAGGGCGACCTTGGCCTCGGTGTTCATCGCGTTCATCGCGTCCGGACGGTTGATCGTGATGGTCGCGAGTCCGTCGGTCACTTCGTAGAGCACACTGTCGGCCATGGCGGGGGTCCCCCTTCGTCGCGGGCTTGGCTACCGGCCGGTACCGGCCGGTCCAAGGGTCAGCATGGCGGACCGGACCGGGAGCGCACATGTGATGTGCGTCAAACGAACCCGAAGCCGTTTCCCCGGGTGCGGCGGCGAAGTATCGCAGGCGGATCCCCGAAATGAGTGGTTTTGGCCGAGCGCGTTGCCCAAGCGTTCCCGGGTGATGTTGGTCATCGGGTCCTGACATGCGGGATAATGGCTGGGAAGCAATGTGTTCGATGCCGGGTATTAGGCGCCTGAACGGGGCCGTCGGCTGACGATGAGCTGGTTTCAGGAAGGGGAACGAGCATGGCGGCCATGAAGCCGCGGACGGGCGACGGCCCGCTCGAGGTCACCAAGGAGGGGCGGGGCATCGTCATGCGCGTACCGCTCGAGGGCGGCGGTCGGCTTGTCGTCGAGCTGACCCCCGATGAGGCGGACGCCCTGGGTGACGCCCTGAAGAAGGTCGTCGGCTGATCCGCTGACAGCACTTCCACCTTCTGCTTTCGCATTCTCTGCGCTGCCCCGACCGCGATCAGCGGCCGGGGCAGCGTTGCGTCGTGTCCCAGGAGGTGCCCTGCCGGTCGGGCCCGCTCCCTGATCCGGCCCGACCGACCAGACGTCCCCTGGGACCCTGTCCCCAGCATCCCGGCGGAGCCGCACGTGACCTTCTCCCCGCCCGCGCCGCCGGCCTTCGCCGACTGCACTCCCCGCCAGAAGGCGGCCCGGGTCCTGTCCGACGTGCTGGCACCGGCGAACCTGGTGGTCGCCCTGCTGCTGGTCGTCGGAGGGCACAGCACCGGGTCGTGGACGGGGCTCGGCTGGGGCCTGCTCGCCGCCCTCTTCTGCGGTGTCGTCCCGATCGGCATCATCACCGTCGGGGTCCGCCGGGGCGCCCTGACCGACCAGCACATACGGGTCCGGCGCCAGCGGGTCGTCCCGATGGCGCTGAGCCTGGTGTCCGTCCTCGCCGGGGTCGCCCTCCTGCGCGCCCTGGGCGCCCCGGTACAGGTCTTCGCGCTCGTCGTCGCGATGCTCGTCGGCCTGGTCTCGTCGCTGCTGGTGACGGTGGTCTGGCAGATATCCATCCACATGTCGGTGGCCGGCGGCACCGTGATGATCCTGCTGCTCGTCTTCGGCCCGGTGGTGCTCCCGGCAGCCGTGGTGGCCGCCGCCGTCGGCTGGTCCCGTCTGGAGCTGCGGGCCCACACGCCGGCCCAGCTGCTCGCCGGCACCGCGCTCGGCGGCACGGCGGCCCTCACCTTCGCGTTCCTGGGCTGACCCGGCCCCCCGGGCGGGGCCTGGACCGCTACGGGGTCAGCGGCGCACCGCGCACAGCAGCCCGTCGCCCACCGGGAGCAGCGCTGCCTCCAGCGCCGGGCTCTCCCGGACGCTGCGCAGCAGCTCGCGTACGCGGAGCACCTCCACGGGCTGGGCCGCGGAGTCGACCGTACGGCCGTCGGAGAAGACCCCCTCGAAGCACACCAGCCCCCCGGGGCGCAGCAGGCGCAACGATTCGGCGAGGTAGTCGAGGGACTCGGTCGGATCCCCGTCGCAGAAGACGAGGTCGTACCCGCCGTCGGCGAGGCGGGGCAGGACGTCGAGGGCGCGGCCCGGGATGAAGCGGGCGCGGTTGCCCGCGAAGCCGGCGGCGCGGAAGGCCTGGCGGGCGAAGGCCTGCCGGTCGGCTTCGGGATCGACCGTGGTCAGCACCCCGTCGGGGCGCATCCCGTGCAGGAGGTGGATGCCGGAGACGCCCGTCCCGGTGCCGATCTCGGCGACCGCCTTGGCGTCCGCGGTCGCGGCCAGCAGGCGCAGCGCGGCGCCGGTCCCGGGGGAGACGGAGCGCAGGCCCGCTTCCCTGGACCGGTCGCGGGCCCATCGCAGAGCGTCGTCCTCGGCGACAAACGCGTCGGCGAACGCCCAGCTCGTCTGCCGGTTGCCGGTAATGACCCTCTCCTGTCCCCATAGTTGGCGCAACGGTGACTGTATCCGTTGACGTCGGGAACCCGCAGATGGGACCGGGCGTTGTGAGGGGTGGAGGCGGGACGAGAAGGACGGCGCCGGGCAGATCGGCGGCGGGGACCGCCCCGGGGCCTAAGGCTTGCGTAAAGATACTGCAAAAACCCTTATCCGGAGCTGACAGAGGGGGTGGCTATGGTAGGGACTCCACTGGACACCACCAGAGCCGACAGGGGAGGTGCGGCTGCGCCTGTGGATCGTCGAGGCGTGTTCAGACGCCTCCTCCGGTCGGCGGGTGAGCCGAAATCCGTGACCTACACTGCTGACCGCTTCCACACCGCAGACACCGCAACCACCGCGACCTTTGCCGCAGATGCGGGATCGCAGGCGTGGACCCCTCCCTCGTGGGAGGAGATCGTCAGCACGCACAGCGCGCGGGTCTACCGCCTTGCCTACCGTCTGACGGGCAACCAGCACGACGCCGAGGACCTGACCCAGGAGGTCTTCGTCCGCGTCTTCCGCTCGTTGTCCACCTACACGCCCGGCACGTTCGAGGGCTGGCTGCACCGCATCACCACGAACCTGTTCCTGGACATGGTGCGCCGCAAGCAGCGGATCCGCTTCGACGCGCTCGCCGACGACGCCGCCGAGCGGCTCCCGAGCCGTGAGCCGTCCCCCCAGCAGGTCCTCCACGACACGCACTTCGACGCGGACGTCCAGCAGGCGCTGGACACCCTGGCCCCCGAGTTCCGCGCGGCCGTGGTGCTGTGCGACATCGAGGGCCTGTCCTACGAGGAGATCGCCGCGACGCTGGGCGTGAAGCTCGGAACCGTGCGCAGCCGTATCCACCGGGGCCGTTCGCACCTGCGCAAGGCGCTCAAGCACCGGTCCCCCGCTGCCCGGGCCGAGCGCGCGCTGGCGGGTGTGGCGACGGGCGCGCCGGACGCCGGGAGAGAGGGCGGAGCCGAGTGAGCGCAGCCAGTCCTTCCCCTGCCGAGCAGCACCTGGGTGACCGGCTCGCCGCCCTGGTGGACGGGGAGCTGAAGCACGACGCGCGCGAGCGCGTCCTGGCCCACCTGGCGACCTGCGCCAAGTGCAAGGCCGAGGCGGATGCCCAGCGCCGTCTGAAGACCATGTTCGTGGAGAGCGCGCCACCACCGGTGTCCGCGGGCCTGCTCGCGCGTCTCCAGGGATTGCCGGCGGGCGGTCTCGACGGCCCGGCCGGCCCCTTGGGGCCACCGGGCCCGGGAGCCGCCGAGCCCGACCCCTTCGAGGCCTTCGCGTACGGGCTGCCCGTGGCCCCCGCCCGGCCGCAGCAGGAGGGCTTCCGCATCCACGAGGTGGGCCGTCCGCGCCGCCGGTTCGCCTTCGTCGCCGCCGGAGCGGTGTCGCTGGCGGCCCTCGCGCTGGGCGGCACGCTGCCGCTGGAGGGCACGGAGCCGAACGTCCGGGGTGATTCCCCGGCGCCCGCCTCCAGGCCCGGCCCCGCCCTGCCCGTGTCCGATGCGGCGGTGCGCGACCGGCTGCCCACTCCCGCCGCCGTACCGTCCCTCCTGACGGCCGTGGCGAGCCCGTCGGCGCCGCTGCAGCCCTCCCCGTCGGGCTCCGCCCGCCCGGTCTCCCTGCTGCGCTGACCCCGGACCTGGTTGAATCGGCCGGACATGCGCACAGGTACGCGGGGAGTTCCCATGTCCGACAGCCGGCAGACCGACCCGGCTCCACAGTGGTGGAGCCGGCCCGAGGGCACGGCCGGCAGCCGTCATGACGGGGTTCCGGCCCCGCGGCCCGAGGCCGGCGAAGGCGCGGACGAGGGGAGCGGGGCCGCCGGGCAGGCGGCCCCCGCCCCCGGGGCGCCGGCCGACGCGGTCCGCTACGACCCGTGGGGTGCGCAGCCCCTCCAGGTGGTGGACCGGGGCCGGGACCGCCCCGGGTTCCGGCTGTGGCAGGTGGCGGCCCTGGCCGCGGCCACGGCCCTGTTCGCCGGCGGGATCGGCGGCTACGTGGGCGTGCTCGCCGAACGGCAGAGCAGCACCCGGCTGGAGCTGCCGCAGGCGGCCGTCGCGGACAAGGGCCGGGCGCCCGACAGCGTGGCCGGGATCGCGGCGACCGCCCTGCCCGGGGTGGTCACCCTGCACGTGCGGGGCGCCAAGAGCAGCGGCACCGGCACCGGCTTCGTCCTGGACCCCCAGGGGCACATCCTGACCAACAACCACGTGGTCGCCGACGCGAAGGAGATAGCGGTCACCTTCAGCACCGGCGAGAGCGTCACCGCCGAGCTGGTCGGCCGTGACTCCGGCTACGACCTGGCCGTCGTCAAGGTCAGCGGGGTGCGCGGGCTGCGGCCGCTCGCCCTGGGAAACTCCGAGAACGTGAAGGTCGGCGACCCGGTCGTGGCCATCGGCGCACCCTTCGACCTCTCCAACACGGTCACCGCCGGCATCATCAGCGCCACCGGCAGGCCCGTCACCGCGGGCGGCGACAAGGGCGACGGCAGTGACATCAGCTACGTCGACGCGCTGCAGACCGACGCCCCCATCAACCCCGGGAACTCCGGCGGCCCCCTCCTGGACGCCAAGGCGCACGTGGTCGGCATCAACAGCGCGATCCGCGGCGCCGACAAGGACGATCCCACCCGGCAGGGCGGCTCCATCGGCCTGGGCTTCGCCATCCCCATCAACCAGGGCAAGCGCGTCGCCGAGGAACTCATCGCCACGGGCCACGCCACGCACCCCGTCATCGGGGTCACCCTCGACATGGACTACACCGGCGACGGAGCCCGGGTGGGGGACAAGGGGGAGGACGGCAAGCCCTCCGTGACCGCCGGCGGACCGGGCGCGCGCGCCGGGATCAGGCCCGGTGACGTGATCACCAAGGTGGACGGACAGCGGGTCCGCGGCGGCGACGAGCTGATCATCAAGATCCGGGCCCACCGGCCGGGCGATCCGCTCACCCTCACCGTGCTGCGCGACGGCCGGGAACGCACCCTGGACGTTGTCCTCGGGTCGGCGAACGGCTCATGATCATGGGATGGCCGGGGGATGAAACCCCGGCCGGCCCGGGACGCGTGTAGGGGCCCGCGGGCAAGGCCGGGTACCGTGTGTTCGGGCCCGAAGTGACAGAGAGCCGAGGAGCGGCAAGGTGTTCAACGACATAGGCGCACTCGAACTCGTCACGATCGTGGTTCTGGCCATTCTCGTTTTCGGTCCGGACAAGCTGCCCAAGGTCATTCAGGACGTCACGGGCTTCATCCGCAAGATCCGCGCGTTCTCCGACAGCGCCAAGCAGGACATCCGCTCCGAACTCGGTCCCGACTTCAAGGACTTCGAATTCGAGGACCTGAATCCGAAGACCTTCATCCGCAAGCAGCTCTCGGAGAACGAGGACCTCAAGGAGATCCGCAGCAGCTTCGACCTCCGCAAGGAGCTGAACGAGGTCTCGGACGCCGTCAACAATCCGGAGCCCGACGCGGCCCCGGCCCCCACGTCCGGCACCGCCGGTCCGGACCTGCTGAAGAAGCCCGAGGCCCCGGCCGCCGAACAGCGCGTGCGCTTCGACGCCGACGCCACCTGACCCAGCCTGCCCGGCGATCCGGGGTCGGATGGCTATCCTCCATCTGTCCGGATCGCGGGACGCCCGAGGGAGGGGGTCCCCCCAGCACAGCGAGGGGGAGGGCCGTTCCGGACCCCACGGAACGAGAGGCCGCCCAGATGGAGACGACGAGCAGCAGCCTGGTAGGGGCGCAGACCGCTGAGGCACCCGCCGCCGCGGACGCCGCACAGGAACCGCATCCGAGCCCGCACCCGGGGTCGCATACCGGCGACCCGGCCGGGTCGCAGCAGCCGGATGCCGCCGCACCCGTGCCGGCGGCCCGCCGGACGGCCGAGGGCTTCCTGGCCGCGGATTTCCCCTGGTACGGGCTGGACGGAGCCTTCACCGGGCCCCGCTGGCTCATGCAGGTGGGCACCGCCGCCGACGGCACGGTGGAGCACGGCTCCACCGGCCACGGCGACGAGCCCTCCGCCCGGGGCGAGATCGCCACCGGCGAGAAGGAGCGCTTCGCGGTGGTCATCACCGTGGCGAGCAACCCGCTGCGCCGCAGCGGCGACGGCACGGGCGTCCTGGAGGCCACCTCGGTCTCCTCGGCGGCCTGGCTGGCCGGCTCCGGGCTGCTGGCCTACAGCTGGCCCGGACAGATGGACCACGCCCTGCGCAACGACTGGCTCGAACAGCAGACCGAGGCCGCGTGGGAGCTCGCAGACGACCTCGACGGCGAGGACTGGTCCACGCTGTCGCTGCCGGTGGACGGCGAGCCGACGACCTTCCACTACCGCGAGTCCGAGTTCGGCTGGGTGCTCGCGGGCTCCACCGGCAGTGGTGTCCACCTGGGCGCCTACGGCCGTGGCATGAGCGCCTACGGCCTCGGGTTCTCGGCCATCTCGGACCTCGGCACGTACGAATAGCCGTACGCCCCGGTCACGGGCACGGTACGCAGAAGGGCACCGCCGGCTGGCGGTGCCCTTCTGCGTACCCCGGAGGGCCTAGAACTTGTTGCGCGGGGTGATGCCCAGGGACATGCCCGACAGGCCGCGCGCGCGGCCGCCCAGCTTGCCCGCGATCGTGCGCAGGGCCGCGCCGGCCGGCGAGTCGGGGTCGGACAGGACGACGGGCTTGCCCTCGTCGCCGCCCTCGCGCAGCCGGACGTCGATCGGGATCGAGCCGAGCACCGGCACCGTCGCGCCGACCGTCTTGGTGAGCCCGTCGGCGACCTTCTGACCGCCGCCCGAGCCGAAGACGTCCACCATCTCGTCGCAGTGCGGGCACGGCAGGCCCGACATGTTCTCGACGACGCCGACGATCTTCTGGTGGGTCTGCACGGCGATCGACCCGGCCCGCTCGGCCACCTCGGCCGCGGCCTGCTGCGGGGTGGTGACGACGAGGATCTCGGCGTTCGGCACGAGCTGGGCCACGGAGATCGCGATGTCGCCCGTGCCCGGCGGCAGGTCCAGCAGCAGCACGTCCAGGTCGCCCCAGAAGACGTCGGCCAGGAACTGCTGCAGGGCGCGGTGCAGCATCGGTCCGCGCCACACGACGGGCGCGTTGCCCGGGGTGAACATGCCGATGGAGATGACCTTCACGCCGTTCGCGGACGGCGGCATGATCATGTTCTCGACCTGGGTGGGACGGCCGTCCACGCCCAGCATGCGCGGCACGCTGTGGCCGTAGATGTCCGCGTCGACCACGCCGACCTTCAGGCCGTCCGCCGCCATCGCCGCGGCCAGGTTGACCGTGACCGAGGACTTGCCGACGCCGCCCTTGCCGGAGGCGACCGCGTACACGCGGGTCAGCGAGCCCGGCTTGGCGAAGGGCACCTCGCGCTCGGCGGTGCCGCCGCGCAGGGTGGCCGCCAGGTCCTTGCGCTGCTCGTCGCTCATCACGTCGAGCGACACGCTGACCGAGGTGACCCCGGCGACCTTCTCGACGGCCTCGGTGACGTTCTTGGTGATCGTCTCGCGCATGGGGCAGCCCGACACGGTCAGGTAGACCGTGACCGCGACCTCCCCGCCGTCGCCGATCTCCACCGATTTGACCATGCCGAGCTCGGTGATCGGCCGGTGGATCTCGGGGTCGTTCACCGTCGCCAGAGCGTCCAGGATCGCGTCCTGCTCAGGCACGGCGGCGGAGCTTGTGTCGGTAGCCATGCCCCGATGGTACGGCTCGGTAGCACGGCTCAGGAAAGCCCGTCAGCGGTCGCCTTCATCACGTTCCGCCGGGAATAGACGCCGCTCGTCCATCTCCTTGATCAGGTCCTGGAACTCCGACCTGATCCAGTCACGCGTGGCGACCTCGCCCAGGCCCATGCGCAGGGCCGCGATCTCCCGCGTCAGGTACTCGGTGTCGGCGATGGAGCGCTCGTTCTGCTTGCGGTCCTGCTCATGGGTGACGCGGTCGCGGTCGTCCTGCCGGTTCTGCGCCAGCAGGATCAGCGGAGCGGCGTAGGAGGCCTGGAGCGACAGCATCAGCGTCAGGAAGATGAACGGGTACTCGTCGAACCGCAGGTCGTCCGGCGCGAAGACGTTCCACAGCACCCAGAGGATGATGACCAGCGTCATCCAGACGATGAACCGGCCCGTGCCCAGGAACCGCGCCACCCGCTCGGAGAGCCGTCCGAAGGCCTCCGGGTCGTATTCGGGCAGCAGGGACCGCCGCGGCGCCCGCGGCAGGTCCAGGCGCACCCGCGAGCGCGTCAGCGCGCTCGACCCGGCGCCCGGGGATCTCCCCGCACGCTCACCAGAACGTTCCGCCGCCTCAGCCGCCAGCCCGTGCTCGCGCGCCTGCATCCGCGCCTGCTCGCGCCGCTCCCGGATCTGCTCGCGGCGCCGCTCGCGCGCCTGCTCGCCCCGCCCCCGTTCGAAGCGTCCTCGTTCAGCGGCCACCGACGGCCTCCTCGGAATGGAAGTCCGTCTCCCGCCAGTCGTCCGGCAGCAGGTGGTCCAGCACGTCGTCGACCGTCACCGCGCCCAGCAGCGAGCCACCCTCGTCGACCACCGGCACCGCGACCATGTTGTAGGCGGCCAGGTGCGTGGTCACCGCGGGCAGCGAGGCGTTCGGCCGCAGCGGCGGCAGGTCCGTGTCCACGATGGAGCTGACCAGGGTGAACGGAGGATCGCGCAGCAGCCGCTGGAAGTGCACCGTGCCCAGGTACTTGCCCGTCGGCGTCTCGTCCGGCGGCCGGCACACGTACACCTGCGCCGCCAGCGCCGGCGAGAGGTCCGCCTGCCGTACGCGGGCCAGCGCGTCCGCGACGGTCGCGTCCGGGCGCAGCACGATCGGCTCCGTGGTCATCAGACCGCCGGCGGTGTTCTCCTCGTAGGACAGCAGACGCCGCACGTCGGCCGCGTCGTCGGGCTGCATCAGCGTCAGCAGCCGCTCCTTGTCGTCCTCCGGCAGTTCCGAGAGGAGGTCGGCGGCGTCGTCGGGGTCCATGGCCTCCAGGACGTCCGCGGCGCGCTCCTCCTTCAGCTTGCCGAGGATCTCCACCTGCTCGTCCTCCGGCAGCTCCTCCAGCACGTCCGCGAGCCTGTCGTCGTCGAGGGCGTTGGCCACCTCGGCGCGCCGCTTCGGCGTCAGGTGGTGCAGGACGTTCGCCACGTCGGCCGGGCGCATCTGCTCGAAGGTGGCGACCAGGTTCTCGGCGCCCTGCCCGTGCTCCTCCAGCGAGAAGCCCGTCACCGCCGACCACTCCACCGTCAGGGCCTCGCCGCGCCGGCGCAGCGCACCCGACTTGCCCTTGCGCACGAAGATCCGGTCGATCTCCCAGTCCCGGCGGGCCGGCAGCTGCTGGATGGCCACGTCCAGGACGGTGACCTCCTCGCCGCTGGAGACCAGCGTCACCCGCCGGTCCAGCAGCTCGCCCAGGACCAGCCGCTCGGTGGGGCGCTGCTCGAAGCGCCGCATGTTGATGACGCCGGTGGTGATGACCTGGCCGGACTCGACTCCGGTGACGCGGGTCATCGGCAGGAAGATCCGGCGCCGGCTGACCACCTCGACCACCAGGCCCAGCAGCCGCGGCGGGCGGCCGCCGACCCGGAGCATCGCGACGAGGTCGCGGACCCGGCCGACCTGGTCGCCGTTGGGGTCGAAGACGGGGACACCCGACAGATGCGAGACGAAGATCCGCGGGGCGCCTGCAGCCATCCGAGCGCCTCCTAGAGCGTCCATCGAGAGTCGTGCCGCCCCTCAGGCTAGCCCGTGCCCCGGTAAAGCGTCCTGGTGGGGAGGTCCGCCCGGGGCCCCGACGGAGCACGGGGAGCGGTCGCGGGCCGCGGCACACGGGCGGGTACGCTGCCTGCTGCCCGCAGACGAACGACGAGAGGCACCTGCCCGTGACCGCCTACTTCCCCGCCGCGCGGCTGCGCCGGGCCGCCTTCATCGGTGTGCTGTGCGCGGGTCTCGCCGTGACCGGAACGGGTTGCGGGGACGACCCGGACGAGGGCACGAACGGCGTCGGCAAGCTCTCCGCCGACAAGATCGAGGCGAAGGCGAAGGCGGCCGCGACCGAAGCCGAATCGGTCCACCTGTCCGGCACGCTGGTGAGCGGCGGCAAGGCCTTCACCGTCGACATGCGGCTCAAGTCGGACGGCGGCTCCGGCGAGGTGAAGTCGAAGGACGACACCTTCCAGCTGCTGCGCGTGGGGGAGCAGCTCTACCTGAAGGCCAGCGCGGCCTTCTGGGGCCAGACCGACTCCGCCGGCAAGCTCGGCGACAAGTACGTGAAGGTGCCCGAGGGCGACCCCTCCTACAAGCAGTTCCGCGGCTTCACCGACATGGACGTCCTGCTGGACGGGCTGCTGGGCCTGGAGGGCAAGCTCGCCAAGGGCTCCTACACCAAGGTCGGGCACACCCGCGCGGTCCAGGTCACGGCCGACGAGGGCAAGGGCGGCAAGCTCTCGGTATCGCTGGAGGGGACCCCGTACCCGCTGCTCATGGAGCGCGCCGGCGGCGCCGGCCGGGTGGAACTCGCCGAGTGGGGCAAACCGTTCCAGCTCGACCCGCCCGCACAGGACCAGACGGTCGACTACGGCAGCCAGCTGCCGACGACCAAGGGGGAGGGCGGCGAGCCCGCCCCGGCCCCCTCCAAGGGCTCGGGCCAGGGCGCGAACCCCACCAAGCCGTAGGGGGTGTCCTGCCGATCGTGCCGGGCCCACGGGGCACGGGGTCCGGCGGAGGTCAGCGCGCCCAGGACCCCCGGCCTGATCCGTGCTGATCGACACAACACCCGGAGGACGTCAGCCCCGGGCGGCCTTCTTCCGCTTCAGCAGGAGCCTCGGCAGGGCCGCCGGAACCGGGCGTCGGGTCGTCGCCGGGGAGCCCAGCGGGGCCGCGGCCAGCGAGCCGTCCGGCAGCTCGGACCGTACCGACTCCGGCTCCAGCCGCAGCAGCCGGCACTCCCGCGCCCACCGCTCGGTCATCTCCTCGGAGTCCGGCGCGTTCAGCCGCTTGCCCTTGAGCTCGGCGACGGCCGCATGCCACTCCTCGCCGCGGGGCGCGAGCTCCCGTACGGTCGCCGTCCAGGCCACCAGCCGGCCGCCCTTGTCCTTGCTCCGCACCGTCACCTCGGCGCCCGCGCCGTCCACCAGCCCGGGGAACGGCTGCTCGCCGGGGCCGTCGCCCAGTACGTGGGCCGCGCCGTCCACCCAGGCGTGCCACAGGGCGCGGTCGGCCCCGGCGCCACGGACCCAGATCAGGCCGGACTTCTTGGTGGCCTCCTCGACGAGGGCCAGGTCGAGCGTGCTGAGAGTCATGGGCACAGGGTAGGGGGTGCCCCCGCGCCCCCTACAGCCAGCCGTGGCGGCGCAGTGCCCGGTGGATGGTGAAGCACGCGCCGAAGATCGTCGCCATCACCATCGGGTAGCCGTACTCCCACCGGAGCTCGGGCATGTGGTCGAAGTTCATCCCGTACACCCCGCAGATCATCGTCGGCACGGCGATGATGGCCGCCCAGGAGGTGATCTTGCGCATGTCCTCGTTCTGGGCGACCGTCGCCTGCGCGAGGTTGGCCTGCAGGATCGAGTTCAGGAGCTCGTCGAACCCCACCACCTGCTCGTGCACCCGCGCCAGGTGGTCGGCGACGTCCCGGAAGTACTTCTGGATGTCCGGGTCCACCAGCCGCATCGGCCGCTCGCTCAGCAGCTCCATCGGCCGCAGCAGCGGCGACACCGCCCGCTTGAACTCCAGCACCTCGCGCTTGAGCTGGTAGATCCGGCCCGCGTCGCCGCCGCGCGCACTGCCCTTGGCGGGCGCCGCGAAGACATCGCTCTCCACCTCGTCGATGTCGTCCTGCATCGCCGCCGCCACCGCGATGTAGCCGTCCACGACGTGGTCGGCGATGGAGTGCAGAACGGCCGAGGGGCCCTTCGACAGCAGGTCGGGGTCGTCCTGGAGGCGGTGGCGCAGGCCCTTGAGGGAGCCCTGTCCGCCGTGCCGGACGGTGATGACGAAGTCGGGGCCGGTGAAACACATCACCTCGCCCGTCTCCACCACCTCGCTGGTGGCGGTCAGTTCGGCGTGCTCCACGTAGTGGATCGTCTTGAAGACGGTGAAGAGGGTGTCGTCGTACCGCTCCAGCTTCGGCCGCTGGTGCGCGTGCACCGCGTCCTCCACGGCCAGGGGGTGCAGCCCGAAGGTCGCGGCGATCCCCGCGAACTCGGCCTCCGTCGGCTCGTGCAGGCCGATCCAGGCGAAGCCGCCGTCCTCGCGGACCCGGCGGATCGCCTCACGGGGCGTCAGGCACGCGGGCCCCAGCACCCGGCGGCCGTCGCGGTACACGGCGCAGTCGACCACCGCGCTGCTCGCCGACGGGTCGCGGGTCGCGTCGTAGCCGGGCTGTGCCGGGGTGGACTTGCGCAGGGACGGGCGTACGGCCGCGCGCAGGTAGGGCAGCATCGACATGGCAGGCTCCTTCGCACGCACGGCTGCGGACCGCACGGGTGGGAGACCCTCCGGCACCGCAGGCGGGCAGGCCCGGGCAGGCGGGAGGGAACAGGACGGGAGGACAACGTTCTGCCGTCGCTCTTCTACTGATCAGAAGATCACAGGGGGCGGGAAGCGCCCGCCGGAGAAGCGGAAGAGCGATTGGTACTGCACGATCGACTTCGGTCCACCGCAGCCCCACCTCCTCCGGCCGGTCCCCCGTAGGGGACGTCCTGTCTCCGGGGCCTTGAAACAACGCTTCTGCGTGCGGCCCCGAACAGCTGTCAACACTATCAGCCGACGGATGGTCAAGACCCGCCCTTTACCCGGCTGATACGAGTTCTATGCTCGTTTCATGGCAGAAATTCTGGCCCTCGTCGAGGCCCGGCTGCGCACCGCGTTCGGTGAACCCGACGCCCGCGCCGCCGTCACCTTCCTGGGCACCGACCGCATCGAGGTACTCCGTTTCACCGAGGGCGACCTCGTGCGGTACGCGACCCTCGGAATGTCCGCGAACCCGATGACCGATCCGACCGCCGTGGTCGCCGACCCCGTACGGGGCCCGCGCGCCGAACTGGTGCTGACCGTACGGGCAGGGCTGGCGGACACCGACAAACTGCTCAGGCCGCTCGCGGTGCTGGCCGCCTCCCCGCAGGTGGAGGGGCTGGTCGTGGCCCCGGGCGCCTCGCTCGACGTGGGCGAGCCGCTGTGGGAGGGAGCGCCGTTCAGCTCCGTCCTCGTGGCGGAACCGGGCGGACTGGTCGAGGACCTGGAGCTCGACGAGCCCATGGAGGCGGTGCGGTTCCTGCCGCTGCTGCCGATGACGGCGAACGAGGCGGCCTGGAAGCGGGTCCACGGCGCGGCCGCCCTCCAGGAGCGCTGGCTCGCGCGCGGAACGGACCTGCGGGACCCTCTGCGCAGCGCTGTCGCACTGGACTGACAGCCCGGACGGGTGACCATGCCTTGACGGGCGGCCGGGCGGGGAGGAGCGTGGCTACCTATGAGGGGTGAACCAACTTGCCCGAAGTGCGGTGGCCGGGTCAGGGCGCCCGGACTCTTCTCCGACTCCTGGCAGTGCGCGGTGCACGGCGCTGTCCACCCCCTGCAACCCGTCATCCCGCCGAGCGTGGAGGGTCTGGGCGTGGTCGTGCACCGGGCGCGGGTGCCGGTGTGGATGCCGTGGCCGCTGCCGCTCGGATGGCTGTTCACCGGGGTGGCGTCCGCCGGTGACGACCGCAGCGGGGGCCGGGCGACGGTGGTCGCCTGCTCGGGTCCCGGACCGGTGGGCGGCATGGGGGAGCTGCTGCTGATCGCGGAGGAGCTGGGCGTCGGCCTGGGCGCCCGGTACGCGGGCATCGACGGCCTCGACCCCGGCCGGTCCATCAACATGGCCGGGCCGCCGCACACCAAGGTGGTCGCGGCGGGCCGGCCGACACCGCTGTGGCACGTCGGCGGCGGGCCGGAAGACCGGGCCGTCTTCGCCGGCGAGGCGCGCGGCCTGTGGCTGTGGGCGATCGTCTGGCCGCAGCAGTCCGGCCTCCTGCTGTATGACGAGCTGGTCCTGACCGACCTGCGCGAGGGGGGTGCCGAGGTGGAACTCCTGCCGTGCGGGGCGCTGAGCCCGCGCATCCTGGGTCCCGTCTAGATCACCGCGGGCGGCCGCGCGGAGATCCTTCCGGTGAAAGCGGACCTTCCGCCCGGTTATCCTGGGGTGTCCCCCCGTCCGTACGTCCCCTGGAGCCGGCTGTGCGCATCGACCTGCACGCCCACTCCACGGCATCCGACGGTACGGACACCCCCGCCGAGCTGGTGCGCCATGCCGCAGGCGCCGGGCTGGACGTGGTCGCGCTGACCGACCACGACACCGTGGGCGGGTACGGCGAGGCCCTCGCGGCCCTGCCCGCCGGACTCACGCTGGTGACCGGTGCCGAGCTGTCCTGCCGGCTCGACGGGACCGGCGTGCACATGCTCGCCTACCTCTTCGACCCCGAGGAGCCCGAGCTCGCCCGCGAGCGCGAACTCGTCCGGGACGACCGGGTCCCGCGGGCCCGGACCATGGTCGGCAAGCTGCAGGACCTCGGCGTGGACATCACCTGGGAGCAGGTGGCGCGGATCGCCGGGGACGGTTCGGTCGGACGGCCGCACATCGCCACCGCCCTGGTCGACCTGGGCGTCGTGCCCACCGTCTCGGACGCCTTCACGCCGGACTGGCTCGCCGACGGCGGCCGCGCGTACGCCGAGAAGCACGAGCTCGACCCCTTCGACGCCGTACGCCTGGTCAAGGCCGCCGGCGGTGTCACCGTCCTCGCACACCCCGCCGCCGTCAAGCGCGGCCGGTGCGTGCCGGAGTCCGCGATAGCCGAGCTGGCGTCCGCGGGCCTGGACGGCATCGAGGTGGACCACATGGACCACGACGCCGGCACCCGCGCGCGCCTGCGCGCTCTGGCGGCGGACCTCGGGCTGCTGACCACCGGCTCCAGCGACTACCACGGCAGCCGCAAGACCTGCCGTCTCGGCGAGTACACGACCGACCCCGAGGTCTACGGCGAGATCACGCGCCGCGCGACCGGGGCCTTCCCCGTGCCCGGCGCCGGCGGACGCGAGCGCTGACCGGCCACTTCGCGGCCCGCTCGACCCGTCCCGCACTCTTCTTCGCGACACCCCTCTCTCCTGCAAGGCATCACTGTGTTCGACTTCGCCGTCTTCGGATCCCTTTTTCTCACCCTTTTTGTGATTATGGACCCGCCGGGGATCACGCCGATCTTCCTGGCGCTGACCTCCGGCCGTCCCGTCAAGGTGCAGCGCCGCATGGCCTGGCAGGCCGTCTGCGTGGCCTTCGGCGTCATCGCGGTCTTCGGTCTCTGCGGTCAGCAGATCCTCGACTACCTGCACGTCTCCGTCCCGGCGCTGATGATCGCCGGTGGTCTGCTGCTCCTGCTGATCGCGCTCGACCTGCTCACGGGCAAGACCGACGAGCCCAAGCAGACCAAGGACGTGAACGTCGCCCTGGTGCCGCTCGGCATGCCCCTGCTGGCCGGGCCCGGTGCGATCGTCTCCGTCATCCTGGCCGTCCAGAAGGCCGACGGCGCGGCCGCCCAGGTCTCCGTCTGGGCCGCGATCATCGCCATGCACGCCGTTTTGTGGATCACGATGCGCTACTCGCTGGTGATCATCCGGGTCATCAAGGACGGCGGCGTCGTCCTCGTCACCCGGCTCGCCGGCATGATGCTGTCGGCGATCGCCGTCCAGCAGATCATCAACGGCGTGCTCCAGGTCGTCCAGGGGGCCTGACCGCCCAGGACCGCGCGTACGCGAACGCCCCCGCACCGGTCCCGGTGCGGGGGCGTGAACGTCTCGCGCGATGCGTCAGGAGGACGCACTCCCGGCCGGTCGGATCAGGATGCGCTGGCCGATCGACGCGGCCTGCTGCACGATCCGGTTGACGGAGGCCGCGTCCACGACGGTGCTGTCCACGGCGGTCCCGTCGACGTCGTCCAGGCGCAGAATCTCGAAGCGCACGGGCTTCTCCCTTCGTCAGTGTTCTCCTTGCACTGGTTCAACGAAGTGTAAGCCGCAATCATTCCCTACGCTAAGGAAATTTTTTCACTGGCTAACTACACGCCGGTGGTGGAGTCCCAGAACGAGGCCAGCGCGGCGCCCGTGGTCGCCGGATCCTCGGCGTTCGGGGAGTGCTCGGTCCCCGGGACGATCACCCTCCGCGCGCCCAGCCGCTGGGCCATCGCGTCCATCAGCGGGACCGGCCAGGCGTAGTCCACGGCCCCGGACAGCACCAGCTTCGGGAGCGCGACCCGGGCCAGCTCGTCCACCCGGTCGGGCTCGCAGATCAGCGCCCGGCCCGTGGCGATCAGCTGCTCGGGGACGGTGGCCAGCCACCGCTCGCGCAGGAAGTGCGTCAGCTCGGGGGAGTCCTGGGCCGCGTCCTGCGGGTCGTGCGCCCGCATCGCCGCCCAGATCCCGGGCATGTCGTCGCCCATCGCCTCCAGCGCGGCGACGAGCAGCTTCGTACGCGCCCGCTGCTCCTCGGCGATCGCCGCCGGCCCGCTGCTCAGCAGGGTGAGCGAGGCGAAGGGCGACGCGTCGCGCAGCACGGCGGCGCGCGAGACCAGCCCGCCGAGCGAGTGCCCGACGAGGTGCACGCGGTCCGCGGTCAGGGCTCGGACCTGCGCGAGGACGTCGCGGGCCAGCTCCTCCAGGCCGTACGCGGACTCCTCGCGCGGGCCGGGCGTCTCGTACTGGCCGCGTCCGTCGACCGCGACCACCCGGTAGCCGGCGGCGGCCAGCGGCTCCAGCAGGGCGATGAAGTCCTCCTTGCTGCCCGTGAAGCCGGGGACCAGCAGGGCGGTGCCGCGGACCGGCTCGCCGGCCTCGTGCACGGCGAAGGAACCACGGCCGGTGGACAGGTGGTACGCACGGGCGGCGGACGGCAGCGTGAGGCGCGGGGGCTTGCTCATGACCCGAGGTTACCGGCCCGTAGCTTCCGGCGCGGCCCGGGTACGACGACGGCCCCGGCCCCCTCGGAAGGGGGACGGGGCCGTCGGCGTACGTGCCGGGTCCTACGCCTCGGGCGCGGCCGCGGCCTTGCGGGTACGGGTGCGCTTCGGCTTGGCCGGAGCCTCCTCGGCCACCGCGACCGCCTCGGCGGCGGCCGGTGCGGCCTCCGCGGCCTTGCGGGTACGGGTGCGCTTCGGCTTGGCGGGGGCCTCCTCGGCCACGGCCACCGCCGGGGCCTCGGCGACCGGGGTCACCGGTGCGGCCGCGGCCTTGCGGGTGCGTCGCGCCCTGACCGGCTCGACCGGCGGAGCCATCTGGAAGTCGGGCTCGGGGGTCGTCTCCACGATCCGGCGCGGGCGTCGCGCCCGGACCGGCGCCGGCTCGACGAGCGGGACCATCTGGAAGTCCGGCTCCGTGGCGCTCGGCACGGCCTTGCGGACGCGGGCGCGCCGCGGCTTGGCCGGGGCCTCCTCGGCGACCGGGGTCACCGCCGCCGGGGCGGCCACGGCGGGAGTCTCGGCCACGGGAGCCTGGGCCACGAGGACCTCGGCCACGGGGGCCTCGGCCACGGGCGCCTCGGCCGGGGCGGACTGCACCGGCACCGCACCCACACGGGTCCGGCGGCGGCGCGGCCTGCGCGGCTCGTCACCGGCCGGGGCCTGCGGGGCCTCGGCCACGGGGGACACCGCGGCCTGCTCGGCGGCGACCTCGGACCCGCCCCGCGTACGGCGGCGTTGGCGCGGCGTACGGGTACGGGCCGGACGCTCCTCCGTCGCGGCGGCCTGCGCGGAGCGGCCGCCACGGCCACCGCGGCCGCCGGTCTCGCCCAGGTCCTCGAGGTCCTCGGCCTTCAGACCGGCCCGCGTGCGCTCGGCGCGCGGCAGGATGCCCTTGGTGCCGGCCGGGATGTTCAGCTGCTCGAACAGGTGGGGCGAGGTGGAGTACGTCTCGACCGGGTCGTGGAAGTCCAGCTCCAGCGCCTTGTTGATCAGCTGCCAGCGCGGGATGTCGTCCCAGTCGACCAGGGTGACGGCGATGCCCTTGTTGCCCGCGCGGCCGGTGCGGCCCACACGGTGCAGGAAGGTCTTCTCGTCCTCCGGCGTCTGGTAGTTGATGACGTGGGTCACACCCTCGACGTCGATGCCGCGCGCGGCGACGTCGGTGCACACCAGCACGTCGACCTTGCCGTTGCGGAAGGCGCGCAGGGCCTGCTCGCGGGCGCCCTGGCCCAGGTCGCCGTGGACGGCGCCGGACGCGAAGCCGCGCTTCTCCAGCTGCTCGGCGATGTCGGCCGCCGTGCGCTTGGTACGGCAGAAGATCATGGCCAGGCCGCGGCCCTCGGCCTGCAGGATGCGGGAGACCAGCTCCGGCTTGTCCATGTTGTGCGCACGGAAGACGTGCTGCGTGGTGTTGGCGACGGTCGCGCCCTCGCCGTCCTCGGAGACGGCGCGGATGTGCGTCGGCTGCGTCATGTACCGGCGGGCCAGGCCGATGACCGCGCCCGGCATGGTCGCCGAGAACAGCATCGTCTGACGCTTGGCGGGCAGGTAGGCCATGATCTTCTCGACGTCGGGCAGGAAGCCCAGGTCGAGCATCTCGTCGGCCTCGTCCAGGACAAGCGCCCGGACGCGCGACAGGTCGAGCTTGCGCTGGCCGGCCAGGTCGAGCAGGCGGCCCGGGGTGCCGACGATCACGTCGACGCCCTTCTTCAGGGCCTCGACCTGCGGCTCGTAGGCGCGGCCGCCGTATATGGCCAGGACGCGGACGTTGCGGACCTTGCCGGCGGTCAGCAGGTCGTTGGTGACCTGGGTGCACAGCTCGCGGGTCGGAACCACCACGAGGGCCTGCGGGGCGTCGGTCAGCCGGTCGGGCGTGGCCCGGCCGGCCTCGACGTCCGCGGGGACGACGACCCGCTCCAGCAGGGGAAGGCCGAAACCGAGCGTCTTGCCGGTTCCGGTCTTGGCCTGGCCGATGACGTCCGTGCCGGAAAGGGCGACGGGGAGGGTCATCTCCTGGATCGGGAAGGGGGACACAATGCCGACGGCTTCAAGGGCTTCGGCCGTCTCGGGAAAGATCCCGAGGTCTCGGAACGTAGTCAGGGTGCTGCCTCTTCTGTGAGACGCGGCGCGAGGCGGCGAGGGGGGTCCTACCGTGCTGTGCTTGCAGTACTGCCACGTACGAAGCTGCGCGGGACCTCTGGCCTTCGCTCAAGCGCTCTGCCGCTGAGGGGGCCCCTCGTGGGAGGCGGTACGCACGTGCGTACGCACCGCACCGAGGGCGGTCGGTTGGAGCCGATCGGGCCACCGACCGGGCATCCTCATTCGGATGGCCCGCCGAGTATTCGGCAGGCGCATTACCACTGTACCTCGGAATCGCGCAGGTGTGTCGGGTGAATTCACCGGGCCGGTCGGTTTAGGTGGACAGGCTGTGAGTAGACGTGGTGACTTGAGACGCCATTCGGCGGGCTATTGTGCGGAGCATGCCGACCGTAGAAAACGCCTCGCCCGCCGACGACAGCACCCCCGCAGAGGCCACGGGGATCGCCTCGCAGGACTGGGCGACCGCATCTGCCTCGCCGCAGTACCGGGCCGCCGTCGTGGACCTGCTCGGCGCGCTCGCGTACGGGGAGCTCGCGGCCTTCGAGCGCCTCGCGGAGGACGCGAAGCTCGCGCCCACCCTGGACGACAAGGCCGAGCTCGCCGCGATGGCCTCCGCCGAATTCCACCACTTCGAGCGGCTCCGCGACCGCCTCGCGAAGATCGAGGCCGAGCCCACCGCCGCCATGCAGCCCTTCGCCCAGGGCGTCGACGACTTCCACCGCCAGACCGCCCCGTCGGACTGGCTGGAGGGCCTGGTCAAGGCGTACGTCGGCGACTCCATCGCCAGTGACTTCTACCGCGAGGTCGCCTCGCACCTGGACACCGACACCCGCGCGCTGGTGCTCGGTGTGCTCGACGACACCGGCCACGGCAACTTCGCCGTCGAGAAGGTGCGCGCCGCGATCGAGGCCGACCCGCGCTGCGGCGGCCGGCTCGCCCTGTGGGCCCGCCGCCTGATGGGTGAGGCCCTCTCGCAGGCGCAGCGGGTGGTCGCCGAGCGTGACGCCCTCTCGACCATGCTGGTCGGCGGCGTCGACGGGATGGCGGCGGGCTTCGACCTCGCGGCTGTCGGCGAGATGTTCACCCGGATCACCAAGGCCCACACCAAGCGGATGGCGGCCCTCGGCCTCGCCGCCTGACCGCAGGGTCCCGTACGTCGTCGGCCCCGGCGCGCCGTGTGCGCGCCGGGGCCGACGTACGTGTGGGGAGCGGGCTCATGGTGTCCCGCCCTCAGGGGTCATCCCCGCGACGGGAGTGAAAACGGAGTCCTGTGGGGGCGCCTGCGGGACGCGTGGGCCGGACGGAGCAGCAGGGACAGCACCACGGCGGACACCAGCACCGCACCGATGAAGGAAGCCATCAGGGTGTAGTGCCCCGGGCCGAGCGCGAAGTGGGTGAGATACGCCCCGAACAGCGCCCCCAGCACCCCGCTGACCAGCACCACCCTGGGGGAAGGGAGTCGGGGTGCGAGCGCTCGGACGGCTGCGGCGGACAGGGCGAGGCCCAACAGCGCGGAGCCGAGCACTTCCATCAGCAGCATCAGGTCTCTCCCATACGTCAGGGCAAACCGGGTCACTGCGGTCCTACCCGAAGCGGAAGAGAGAGAAACGGCCCGGTGGAATCAACCACCGGGCCGTTTCGGACAGTTCTCAGAGCTTCTCAGAGCGCTCCGAAACCGACCTTGCGTGCGGTCGGCTCGCCCAGGTCGACGTACGACAGGCGGTCGGACGGCACCAGGACCTTGCGGCCCTTGCTGTCGGTGAGGCTCAGCAGCGGCTCGTTGCCGGACAGCGCGGCGCTGACGATGCTCTCCAGCTCCTCGGCGCTCAGGTCGCTCTCCAGCACGATCTCCCGGGGTGCGTGCTGCACGCCGATCTTGACCTCCACGGCTTTGTCCCTCCGACGATCCGGTTCGCGCGATCAGCCGCGCCGTACGCGGTCCACATTAGCCCGGAGAGGGGATGCGGACCGCGCAGAGCGGACACGCTGGCAGCGAACACCGGAGGTGACGCCCCGGGAGGTGTCAGGACTCCGTGCCGTGCAGCGGGAAGCCGGCGATGCCGCGCCAGGCGAGCGAGGTCAGCAGACCGACCGCCGTCTCACGGGCGACCGGGCTCTCGCTGGAGAGCCAGTAGCGGGCCACGACCTGCGAGACCCCGCCCAGGCCCACGGCCAGCAGCATCGACTCGTCCTTGGACAGTCCGGTGTCCTCGGCGATGACGTCGGAGATGGCCTCGGCGCACTGCAGCGAGACGCGGTCGACGCGCTCGCGCACGGCGGGCTCGTTCGTCAGGTCGGACTCGAAGACCAGCCGGAAGGCGCCGCCCTCGTCCTCCACGTACGCGAAGTAGGCGTCCATCGTGGCGGCCACGCGCAGCTTGTTGTCGGTCGTCGACGCGAGCGCCGTGCGCACGGCCAGCAGCAGCGCCTCGCAGTGCTGGTCCAGCAGGGCCAGGTACAGGTCGAGCTTGCCGGGGAAGTGCTGGTACAGCACCGGCTTGCTGACCCCGGCGCGCTCGGCGATGTCGTCCATCGCGGCCGCGTGGTAACCCTGGGCGACGAAGACCTCCTGGGCCGCGCCCAGCAGCTGGTTGCGCCGGGCTCGGCGCGGCAGTCGCGTGCCCCGCGGACGCGCTGCCTCGGTCTGCTCGATGGCTGTCACGCCGCCTCCCACTTTCTCTCGGAACACAGGCGCTCTGCGCCGCGCCGCCATCGTACTTTTCGGTAACCCGTTCTGGGGGGTCCAAGCCGAGTTTTCTCGCGGTACGGACGGTCCGGAGGCGCTGGTCAGCGGTCGGTCGGCAGTCGGTTCAGCGGTAGTCGTCCTCGTCGAGCTGCACCACTCGCGCCTGCTCGGCGGCGTCGCCGTCCGCGGCCTGGCCCGCCTCGCGGCCGGCGTCGAGGTCGTCGTCGTCCGGTTGGAGATCGGCCTGCTGCTCCGCCACATCCGCCTCGGGGGCCTCAGGATCGAGGGATTCCGGAAACCGCTCCCGGAAGGTGTCCGGCTCCGCAGGGTCGACAGTCATGCCGCTCCCCTCGCTTCCTTGTGTCACTTACGAGCCTAGGAGGATCGCGGATGCACCGCTATGCGGATCCGCGATGAGACTGTGACCGCGAACACAACAAGTGGAACGTGATCCTCTCGTAACATTGCCCGCATGTCTTCGACCGAGCTGCCCGGCGTACGGTCCACCGTCGCACCGCCCTCCCCCGTGGGAGCGGTCCGGCTGGCCGACGGGGAGCAGCTGCGCACCGCGGTGCTGCCCGGACTGGAACTGGCCGTCCGGGTGCGCCCGCCACAGCGCGCCGACCTGCCACCCGCCCTGTTCGTGCACGGGCTGGGCGGCTCCTCGCAGAACTGGTCGGCCCTCATGGCCCAGCTGGCGGACACCGTCGACGGCGAGGCCGTGGACCTGCCCGGCTTCGGCTGGTCCCCGCCGCCCGCCGACGGCGGCTACTCCGTCACCGCGTTCGCCCGCGCCGTCATCCGCCACCTCGACGCCGCGGGGCGCGGGCCGGTGCACCTCTTCGGCAACTCCCTCGGCGGCGCCGTCTCCACCCGGGTCGCGGCCGTCCGCCCCGACCTCGTGCGCACCCTGACGCTCGTCTCGCCGGCCCTGCCCGAGCTGCGCGTGCAGCGGTCGGCCGTGCCGACGGCCCTCCTGGCCCTGCCCGGGGTGGCCGCGCTCTTCAACCGCATGACCCAGGGCCTCAGTGCCGAACAGCGCACCCGGGGGGTGACGGAGCTCTGTTACGGAGACCCCTCCCGGGTGACTCCCGAAGGGTTCCGCCACGCGGTGGAGGAGATGGAACGCCGGATGGCGCTCCCGTACTTCTGGGACGTGATGACCCGCACCTCGCGCGGCATCGTCGACGCCTACACCCTCGGCGGCCAGCACGGACTGTGGCGGCAGGCGCAACGGGTGCTCGCCTCGTCCCTGCTGGTCTACGGTGGCCGGGACCAGCTGGTCTCGTACCGCATGGCGCACAAGGCGGCAGCGGCCTTCCGGGGTTCGCGGCTGCTGTGTCTGCCGGAGGCCGGGCACGTGGCGATGATGGAGTACCCCGAGGTGGTGGCCGCCGCCTTCACGGAGCTCCTGCGCGACACCCGCGCGGGGGCTGCGGACCGGGACACCGAAGACGGCAGGGGCTGAGGGGTCGTGGGACGACACAGTCGAAAATCCGGGGCGCCCGCTCCGGAGTCCGCTCCGGCGCAGGCGCCCGCCGCAGCGCGCCCGCAGGCGCAACCGGATCCCGCCGGGTACGAGGACCCGTACGCGTACGACGCGTTCGGCACCGACGTCCACGGCGGCGACGTCTTCGGCAACGACGTCTTCGGCAACGGCGACCCGTACGCCGGGTGGCCCGAACCGACCGTCACCCACCAGGGATACGTGTCGCAGCACCTGCCCGCCGCCGGTGCGCGGGCCGACGGCCACCCGCAGCAGTACGAACCGGGCGGCGCCTGGGGTGCCCGGCCCGCCTCCGACTCCGGCTCCGTGTACGGGGACTGGCGCGGGGTGCCGCGTTCCCACCCCGAGGCCCCCGCGGCTCCGGCCGCGCTCCTGGACTCCGACACCCCGGCCTTCGGCACACCCGCCGTGGGCTTCCCGCAGGTCACGCTGACGCCGCCGGCGCAGGTCCCCGCGTACGGGGGGCCGGAGGCCGACGCCCTCACCTCCACCGGATCGCACCGCCGGGTCCCCGGCCCGCGCAAGCCGGCCGACGCCGGGACGGTGGCCGCCGGGTCCGCCGCCGAGCCCGCCGCCGAGCCCGTCGCGGCCGAGTCCGCCGCCGAGAAGTCCGGCTCCGGCCGCGGCAAGAAGGCCCTCGCGTACACCGGCATGGCCGCGGCCGCGGTCACCACCGTCCTCGCGGTGGTGGTCGGGGGCCAGACGTTCCTCGACGGCGACGCCGACGAGACCAGGGCCGGCGGGCCCGCCGCCACCGACAAGGACCGCAGCGACACGGCCGCCTCCCGATCGGACGGGCGCCCGACGCCGAACGGCGGCGCGGCCGCACCCGTCGCACCGTCCGCCGCCGCGCCCGCGCCCGAGCTGACCTACGAGCAGCAGATGGCCGCGCAGCTGCCCCTCGACCCGAAACTCGCCGGCCCCGGGACCTTCGACACCGTGCCGGGCGTGGCCAAGGCCCCCGGCAAGGGCAAGATCGTGCGTTACCGCGTCGACGTCGAGCAGGGCCTGGGTCTGGACCCGCAGCTCTTCGCCGAGGCCGTCCACCGCACCCTCAACGACGACCGCAGCTGGGGCCACGGCGGCACCAGGACCTTCGAGCGGGTACCGGGCGGCAAGGCCGACTTCGTGATCACCCTCGCCAGTCCCGGCACCACCGGGGTCTGGTGCGCCAAGTCGAACCTCGACACCGTCGTCGGCAACGTCTCCTGCGACTCCGCGAGCACCGAGCGGGTGATGATCAACGCCTTCCGCTGGGCCCAGGGCTCCGAGACCTACGGCCCGGACCAGATGCTGACCTACCGTCAGATGCTCATCAACCACGAGGTCGGTCACCGGCTCGGACACGACCACGTCAACTGCCGCACCCCCGGAGCGCTCGCCCCGGTCATGCAGCAGCAGACCAAGTCCCTCAACATCGACGGCATCGAATGCAAGCCCAACCCCTGGGCTTTCCCGGGGAGTTGACGCACCGAGCCGGGTGCGTGCCCGGACTCGCGTTGACAAGGCGTCCGATCATCGGCCATCGTTCTCCGCATGTCGCACCGCCACACCCCGACCGCGAGCGCCGCCATTGAGCTGGCGCTCCTCGGTGTGGCCGCGCACAGCGTGGCCGACATCTCCTGTCGCTGACGCCGGCCCGACCGCGCAGCGACCCTTTCCGTCCCTTTCGTGACGCCGCCGCGCCCGGGCACGCCCATGCCCGCAGGCGCGGCTTCCTCCTGTTCGGTGCCGGTCCGGTACCGCCGCCGACCGACGACCGCTGCCCCTCGCGTGGCCCTTCCGCATCTCCTTCACGCCGAGAGGTCCTTCCTTCATGCCCAGTCAGTCCCAGATATCGCGCCGCGTGGCCGCGGCCGCCGTCAGCCTCGTACTGGCCGGGGGCGCCGTCGCCTGCGGGCCCGAGGGCGGCGCGGACAAGGCCGGTGCCGCCGACGGCAGGCCCGGCGCCGCGGGCGCGCCGCAGAAGGGCGGCACCCTGACCGTCCTCAACGCCGAGCCGCAGAACGACTTCGACCCGGCCCGGCTCTACACCTCCGGCGGCGGAAACGTTCCTTCGCTGGTCTTCCGTACGCTCACCACCCGCAACCGCGAGGACGGCGCGGCCGGCACCAAGGTCGTGCCCGACCTGGCCACCGACACCGGCCGGCCCAACGCCGACGCCACGGAGTGGACGTACACGCTCAAGGACGGCCTGAAGTACGAGGACGGCTCCCCGATCACCACCGCCGACATCAAGTACGGCATCGAGCGGTCCTTCGCCGCCGAGCTGTCGGGCGGAGCCCCGTACCTGCGGGACTGGCTGGTCGGCGGCGAGTCCTACCAGGGCCCCTACAAGGACGGCGGCAAGGGCCTCGACTCGATCGTCGTGCCCGACGCGAAGACGATCGTCTTCAAACTGCGCAAGCCCGAGGGCGAGTTCCCCTTCGTCGCCACCCAGACGCAGTTCGCCCCCGTCCCCAAGGCCAAGGACACCGGCGCCAAGTACGAGGAGCACCCGGTCTCCTCCGGCCCCTACAAGGTCGTCAAGAACGACAACGACGGCGAGCACCTCACCCTGGAGCGCAACGAGCACTGGGACGAGAAGACCGACGAGGAGCGCAAGGCCTACCCCGACCGGATCGACGTCCGATCCGGCCTCGACGCGGCCGTCATCAACCAGCGCCTGACCACCAGCGCCGGCCCCGACGCCGCGGCCATCACCACCGACACCAACCTCGGCCCCGCGGAGCTCGCGCAGATCGGGGACTCCGCCGACAAGAACGGACTCGCCGGCCGCGTCGGCACCGGGCACTTCGGCTACGTCAACTACATCGCCTTCAACCCGAAGGTCGCCCCCTTCGACAACCCGAAGGTCCGCCAGGCGATCTCCCACGCGATCAACCGCACCAGCGTGGTCAACGCCGCCGGCGGATCCGCCCTGGCCGAGCCCGCCACCACCTTCCTGCCCGAGCGCGAGGCCTTCGGCTTCACCCCCTACGACCACTTCCCCGCGGGGAAGACCGGCGACCCGGCCAAGGCGAAGGAACTGCTGAAGGAGGCGGGATTCCCCGACGGCATCACCGTCACCCTGACCCACTCCACCGCGCAGAACCGCCAGACCAGCCCCGAGGTCGCCACCGCCGTCCAGCAGGCCCTCGCCGCCGCCGGGATCACCGTCAAGCTGGAGGGCCTGGAGAACAACGCCTTCAACGAGCGGCGCTGGGACGCCGCCAACACCCCCGGCTTCTTCCTCTCCCGCTGGGGCGCCGACTGGCCGTCCGGCGGCCCCTTCCTCGCCCCGATCTTCGACGGCCGGCAGATCGTCACCGGCGGCTCCAACTACAACCACGCGCAGCTGAACGACCCGACCGTCAACGCCGAGATCGACGAGATCGCCAAGCTGACCGACCTCGCCGCGGCCGGCAAGCGCTGGGGCGCCCTCGACAAGAAGATCGGCGAGCAGGCCCTCACCGTGCCGCTCTTCCACCCCGTCTACAAGCGGCTCGTCGGCAAGGACGTCAAGAACGTCGTCATCAGCGACTGGACCGGCGTCCTCGACATCTCGCAGGTCGCGGTCAAGTGACCCTCGCCCTCGAACGGTCCGCGCCGACACCCGGGGCCGTCCCCCCGGGCGCCGGCGCCGGACGCCGGGCGTGGCGGCGCCTGCGCCGACGGCCCTCCGCCGTCGCCGCCGCCACCGTCCTGGCCCTGCTCGTCGTGCTCGCCCTCGCCGCACCGCTGCTCGCGCAGCTCACCGGCCAGGACCCGAACACGTACCACGACGACCTCGTGGACTCCGCCCGCGGCGGCGTCCCGCTCGGCCCCTTCGGCGGGATCTCCGCCGACCACTGGCTCGGCGTCGAACCGGGCACCGGCCGCGACCTGCTGGTCCGGCTCCTGTACGGCGCACGGATCTCGCTGCTCGTCGCCCTCGGAGCGGTCGCCGTGCAGATGTTCGTCGGTGTCGCCGTCGGACTCGCCGCCGCACTCGGCGGGCGCCTCGCGGACCAGATCATCGGACGGTCCACCGACGTCATGATCGCGCTGCCGATGCTGGTCATCGGCATCGCCCTCACCGCCGTCGTCCCGCCCGACTTCCCCCGCCCGCTGCTGCTCGTCCTCGTCATCGGACTGCTCGACTGGGGCGGCACCGCCCGGATGGTGCGCGCCCAGGCCCTCGCCCTGCGCGGCCTCGACTTCGTCGACGCCGCCCGGCTCTCCGGCAGCGGAAAGCTGCGCATCGCCCGGCGCGAACTGCTGCCGTCCCTGGCCGCACCCGTGATCACCTACGCCGCGATCAAGGTGCCCACCGCCATCGTCGCCGAAGCCTCGCTGTCCTTCCTGGGCGTCGGCGTGAAGCCGCCCACCCCCTCCTGGGGGCAGATGCTCTCCAGCGCCCAGACCTGGTTCCGCGCCGACCCGGCCTACGTCCTGCTGCCCGCCGGACTGCTCTTCGTCACCGTGCTCGCCTCCACCGTGCTCGGCGACGCCGTCCGCACGGCCCTCGACCCGCGCGAAGGCTCCCGCCTGCGGGTCGGCACCGGAAAGGAACACAAGGCGTGACCGGCTTCGTGCTCAAACGGACCGGCGGGGCACTGTTCGTGCTGCTCGCCCTGTCCGTCATCGTCTACTCCCTCTTCTACCTGGCCCCCGGTGACCCCGCCCGCCTCGCCTGCGGGGAGCGCTGCAACCCGCAGCAGATCGCCCAGGTCCGCGAACAGCTCGGGCTGAACGAGTCCTCCGTCACCCAGTACCTGCACTTCCTCCAGGGACTGGCGGCCGGCCGGGAGTACTCCGCCGGCGCCGGGCAGACCCTGCGCTGCGACGCGCCCTGCCTGGGCTTCTCGTACCAGACCGACCAGCAGGTCACCGAGCTGATCCTGAACCGGCTGCCCGCCACCCTGTCGCTCGCCCTCGGCGCACTGGCGATCTGGCTGCTGGCCGGTGTCGGGACCGGGCTGCTGTCCGCGCTGCGCCGCGGCGGCATCACCGAACGGGCCCTGACCGTCCTCACCCTCGCCGGGACCGGCACGCCCGTCTTCATCCTGGGGCTGCTGCTGCTCATGACGGTCTGCGCGTACCTGCGGTGGCTGCCGTTCCCGACGTACGTGCCGCTGACCGAGGACCCCGAGCAGTGGGCCTGGAACCTGCTGCTGCCGTGGCTCGCACTCGGCCTGTTCGAGAGCGCCAAGTACGCCCGGCTCACCCGCAGTTCGACCCTGGAGACGCTCGCCGAGGACCACATCCGCACCTTCCGCGCCTACGGGGTGGGGGAGCGGGCCCTGGTCACCCGGCACGCGGTGCGCGGCGCCGTCGCCCCCGTGATCGCCCTCAGCGCCGTCGACTTCGGCACGATGATCGGCGGCGCGGTGCTGACGGAGTCCCTGTTCGGGATCCCCGGCCTCGGCAAGACCCTGATCGACGCGGTGCGGGTCGTGGACCTGCCCGTCGTGGTGGGCGTCGTCCTGGCGATCGGCACCGCCGTGGTCCTCGCGGGCGCCGTCGCCGACCTGCTCTACGCGGCCGCGGACCGAAGGGTGGCCCTCGCATGACCAAGCCCCTGGTGGAGGTCACCGGCCTCGCCGTCGACTTCCCCGTCGGCGGAGCCGCGCAGTACGTACGGGCCGTGGACGGAATCTCCTTCACCCTGGAGGAGGGCCGCGCCCTGGGCATCGTGGGCGAGTCCGGCAGCGGCAAGTCCACCGTGGCCGCCGCCCTGCTGGGCCTGCACCGCGGTACGGGCGCTCGGCTGTCCGGCACCGTCCGGGTCGGCGGCACCGACGTGGCCGCGGCCACGCCCGCCGAACTGCGCCGGCTGCGCGGCGGGACGGCCGCCATGGTCTTCCAGGACCCGCTGAGCTCCCTGGACCCGTACCTCGCCATCGGCGACCAGATCGCCGAGGTCCACCGCATCCACTCGGACACCTTCCGGCGCGAGGCCAGGGCGCGGGCCGTCGAGGTGCTCGACCGGGTGGGCATCGCGGACGCGGCACGCCGCTCCCGCTCGCGGCCGCACGAGTTCAGCGGCGGGATGCGCCAGCGGGCGCTCATCGCGATGGCACTGGCCTGCGAGCCGCGGCTGCTGATCGCCGACGAGCCGACCACCGCGCTGGACGTCACCGTCCAGGCCCAGATCCTGGACCTGCTGCACGGCCTGCGCGAGGAACGCGGACTCGGCCTGCTGCTCGTCACCCACGACGTGGGCGTCGCCGCGGAGAGCGTGGACGACCTGCTGGTCATGCGGGACGGTTCCGCCGTGGAACAGGGGCCCGTGGCCTCCGTACTGGCCGCACCGGCCCGGCCGTACACGCGGGCGCTGCTGGCGGCCGTGCCGAGGCTGGACGGACCGCGGCCCCGGCCCCTGCCCGGGCCCGCGCCGGACGGCACGGACACGCCCGTCGTCGAAGCCGTCGGCCTGCGGCGGGAGTTCGGCCGGCGCGGCCGGCGCGTCACCGCCGTCGCCGGGGTGTCCCTCGCGGTGCGCGCCGGGGAGACCCTCGGCATCGTCGGCGAGAGCGGCTCCGGCAAGAGCACGCTCGGGCGGATGCTCGTCGGGCTGGTGGAACCCGACGCCGGGCAGGTCCGCCGCGGCGGCGTCCCCGCCACCGGCATCACCAACGGCGTGCAGATGGTCTTCCAGGACCCGGTCTCCTCCCTCAACCCGCGCCGCTCCGTCGGCGAGTCCATCGCCGACCCGCTGCGCGCGGCCGGAGAACGGGACGGGGCCGCCCTGCGGGCCCGCGTCGGGGGACTGCTGGAGCGCGTCGGGCTGGAGGCCGGGCACTACGACCGCTACCCGCACGAGTTCAGCGGCGGTCAGCGCCAGCGGGTGGGCATCGCACGGGCGCTGGCCCCCCGGCCCCGGCTGATCGTCTGCGACGAGCCCGTCTCGGCGCTCGACGTGACCACGCAGGCGCAGGTCACCGCCCTGCTGGCGGAACTCCAGGCGGAGTTCGGCATCGCCCTGGTCTTCATCGCGCACGACCTGGCCGTGGTCCGGCAGGTCAGCGACCGGGTCGCCGTCATGCGGGCCGGCGAGATCGTGGAGGAGGGTCCGGTGGACGAGGTCTACGGCCGTCCCGCCCACCCCTACACCCGCCGGCTGCTGGCCGCCGTACCGGCGCTGGGGGGTGTCCGGGGGGTCGGGGTCTGACGGCCCGGCCCCCTCTGCCGCGGGCCCTTCGAGGCTGTACTTCTAGCGTGCTCGAACGCGAACCGTACGGGAAAGTTACGACTCTTCACCCCTTCCGGTGGCGCGACGGACAACCGTCCGTCGCGCCCTCGGCATATCCGCTTGAGTTCTCCAGCGGCGGGTCGCCTGACCGAGGGCGACCGCCTGAACGGGAGATCGGGGGTGCCACTCGTGCGGATCGGACTGCTCACCGAAGGTGGTTATCCGTATGCGACGGGCGAGGCCAGGCTGTGGTGCGACCGGCTCGTGCGCGGACTCCCGCAGCACGCGTTCGAGCTCTACGCGCTGAGCCGCAGCGCCGAGCAGGAGCGCACCCGGGTCCCGCTGCCCGAACACGTCACGCACGTCCGCACGGCCGCCCTCTGGGCCCCCGCCGACGACGGGCGGACCTACTCCCGGCGCGAGCGCCGGCGCTTCGCCGACTGCTTCAAGGAGCTGGTCCACGGGATCTGCGCCGCAGCGCCGGAGCCCTTCGCCACCGGACTGTACGGACTCGCCGGCCTCGCCCGCGAACAGGGCGGGCTGTACGCGGCCCTGCGCTCCGAGTCCGCGGTGCGGGCGCTGGAGGCCGCCTGCCGGGCCCCGGGCGCGAGCCGCTCCGTACAGGCGGCGCAGGTGACCGACCTGCTCCGGTTCGCCGACGAACTGGAGGTCATGCTGCGGCCGCTGTCCCTCGACTGGTACGAGGAGAACGTCCGGGGCGAGGGCCTCGGCGCGGTCGACGTCTGCCATGCAGCCGCGGGCGGGGTGGCGGCGCTCCCCGGCCTTCTGGCCAAACGCTTCTTCGGGGTCCCGCTGCTGGTCACCGAGTACGGGGTCCAGCTGCGCGCCCACTACCTGACCCACCTCGGCGCGGGGGAGGGCGAGGAGCCCCGCCCCGCCGTGCGGGCCCTGCTCGGTGCCTTCCACCTGCGGCTGGCCTCCGAGATCTACGCCCGGGCCGACTTCCTGACCCCCGGCAACGCCCACGCCCGGCGCTGGCAGGAGCGCTGCGGCGCCACCCGCGACCGGCTGCGGACCGTCCACCCGGGGATGGAGGCGGACCGATTCGCCACCGTCGGGGAGGCCGCCGACCGCGGGGACCCCGACACGCTCGTCTGGGTCGGCCGGGTGGAGCCCGCCAAGGACCTCGTCGCCCTGCTGCACGCCTTCGCCGAGGTCCGCAGGGCCGAGCCGCGCGCCCGGCTGCGGATCTTCACCACCGCCGCGGACCCCGGCTACCTCGCCGACTGCCGCTCCCTCGCCGCGCAGCTGTTCCCCGACGAAGCCGCCGACTGCGTCACCGTCGGCGAGAACCCGGTCGCCTTCGAGGAGATCGGCGGACCCGAGGCTCCCTCCGCGGCCGAGGCGTACGGCGCCGGACGGGTCGTCGTGCTGTCCTCCGTGATCGAGGGCTTCCCCGTCACCCTGGCCGAGGCGATGCTCTGCGGCCGCGCCACCGTCTCCACCGACGTGGGCGCGGTGCGCGAGGTCATCGGCGGCACCGGACTCGTCGTCCCGCCGCGCAACCCGCGCGCGCTCGCCGAGGCCTGCCTGTCCCTGCTCGGGGACGCCGAGCGGGCACAGCGCCTCGGAGCGGCCGCCCGGGCACGGGCCCTGGAGCTGTTCACCGTCGAGCAGAACGTCACCGCCTTCCAGGAGATCTACCTGCGGCTGCTGGCCAAGGGCTCCGAACGGCCCGACGGAGGCGTCCCCTTCGCCCGGCCCCCGGAGGCGCGGGTGCCCGGGCACTGGACCAGCCCGACCTGGGCCAAGCCCGTACCGGACCCGACCTCGGAGGCTGCCGTATGACCACCGTCGACCCCGACACCGCGGCCCCGCCGACGCCCGACGCCCGGGCCTGCGGGGACAGCGCCCCCGGACACCGCCGGGAGGTGCCGGCCGGCGAGGCCGAAGGCTCCGGGCCCGCCGCCCCCCGCCCCGACCGGGCCGGGAGCCTCCGGGCAGCGACACCGCAGGCGCGACCGCGGGTCGCGGGGGATCCCGTCAAAGCCCTGCTGCACCGGCACCGCGAGCTGTGCGAGCGGGCCGTGGACCCCCTGGAGATCGCCGCCGGGCTGGAGGCCCACGGCATCACCGACCGCACCGCCGCCCGCTTCCGCCACCGCGACGTCTTCTCCCTCGCCGAGGAGCTGTACGCCCGCAGCCCGCGCGGAGAGGCGCCCGCCGCCGCGCCGGCCCTGGTGCCGGCCGGGCCGGCCGCCTACCGCCGCTTCGGCTGCGCGCTGTTGCCCGGAGCCCTCGCCGCCGGTGCGGCCGCCGCGGGCCAGGCATGGGCCGGGCCCGCCGCCGTGGCCGCCACCGTCGCCGCGCTGGTGTGGCCGGGGCGGGCCGCCGGGAGCCGGTTCCCCTGGCTCGCGCACCTGCTCGCCGCCGCCGTCGCCGGCTGGGCGGCGTACCGGTACGGCACCGCCCTCGCGGTCGGCCTGGCGCTGGCCGTGGGTCCCGGGCACCTGCTCGCCGCCGGCTTCGCCGCCGGCGCCCGGGCCCGGCTCGACGCGAGCCGTGCCCTGGAGGACTTCGCCGACCGGGTCCGGCCGCTGCTGTGCGCGGTCGTCGGCGGCTTCACCGCGGCCGCCGCCGCGGCGGCCGCGGTCGCCGGCACCCCCCTCACGGCGGCCGTACCGATCGCCCTGCTGCTCTTCCTGACCCGGCTCTTGCTGCGGCACGGATCCCGTCGCGGACCCGTCGCCGCCGCCCTCGCCCTCGCCCTGATCCCCGTCCCGGCGGCGGCCCCCGCCGCCGCGGCCGCCCTCCTCGTCCACGCCGTCCTCGCCCTGTCCCGCGCATCCGCGCACGCGAGGCCCTGACGCCCCCGGGACCGCCGCAGCCCTTCGGAGCCGACGCCGAGGCGCCCTGCCCGTGCCCCGTCCATCCATCCATCCGCCCGCAAGGAGAAACAGACATGACCGGCCAGCCAACCGACCAAGGGGTCACGCGATGAGGGTGCTGCTGATCGGAGCCAACGGATACCTCGGCCGCTACGTCGCCGACCGGCTGCTCGCCGACCCCGCCGTCCAGCTCACCGCGCTCGGCCGCGGCGACGACGCCGACGTCCGCTTCGACCTCGCCACCGGCAGCCCCGGAGCCCTCACGCGCTTCCTCGACGCCGTCCACCCGGGCGTCGTCATCAACTGCGCCGGAGCCACCCGGGGCGGGGCCCGCGAACTCACGCGGCACAACACCGTCGCCGTCGCGACGATCTGCGAGTCGCTGCGCCGCAGCGGCTGCGGGGCCCGGCTCGTGCAGCTCGGCTGCGCCGCGGAGTACGGACCCAGCCAGCCCGGATCCTCCACGGCCGAGGACGCCGTGCCGAGACCCGGCGGACCGTACGGCGTCAGCAAGCTGGCCGCCACCGAGCTGGTGCTGGGCTCCGGGCTGGACGCCGTCGTACTGCGGATCTTCTCGCCCGTCGGCCCCGGCACCCCGGCCGGATCACCGCTCGGCCGGCTCGCCGAGGCCATGCGCCGCGCGATGCAGGCGGGCGACGGCGAGCTGAAGCTCAGCGGGCTCGGCGTACAGCGCGACTTCGTCGACGTGCGGGACGTGGCGCGGGCCGTGCACGCCGCATCCCTCTCCGCCGCGCAGGGCGTGGTGAACATCGGCACCGGCCGCGCGGTCCGGCTGCGCGACGCGGCCGCGGTCCTGGCCCGGGTCGCCGGGTACGGCGGAGCCCTGCACGAGCTGGACGTGCCGCACGGCGGACCGCAGCAGGGCCACGGACACCCCGGCCGCCCGGCCGGGCTCGGCTCCATCGGGTCGCCCCGCTCCGAGGCCACCGTCGAGCAGCTCGCCGCCACGGCCCCCCAGCCGTACCCGTACCCGGACGGCTGCGGGGCCTGGCAGCAGGCGGACGTGCGCACCGCCCGCGACCGGCTCGGCTGGCGCCCCCGGATCGGGCTGGAGGAGTCCCTCGCGGACATCTGGATGGAGGCGGCGTGCCGCATCTGACCACGCCTCCCGGAGCCCTCGCGGCGGCCGCCACCGGGGCCGGCCGCCTCGGGTTGGGCATCCCCGGCTATGCGCACCCCCTGCTCGCTCCCGTGGAGTGGGCCGAGCTGACCCGCCCCGGTACCCCGCTGCACTGGGCCGTGCTGAACGTCGCGGACGGCCCGGGCGGGCGGCCCGATCCGCACTGCACCGAAGCGGCCGCCAAGCTGCACGGCGCGGGGGGCACGGTCCTCGGCCATCTCGCGATGCGGGACGGATCGAGGTCCTTCGGGGAGCTGGTCTCCGACGCCCACCGCTTCCGGGACTGGTACGGGGTCGGCGGCTTCTACCTCGCCGGGACCCCGGCCGACCGGGCGGACCTGGCCTCGGTGCGCCGGGTCGTCGACAGCCTGCGCGGGCTGGGCGAGGACCTGTGGATCGTGCTGGGACACGGCACGCACCCGTACGAGGGCTACGCGGAGGCCGCCGACCAGCTGGTGACCTTCTCCGGAGCCTGGGCCGACTACCGCTGGTCGCAGGTGGCGGAGTGGACGGCGGAGCATCCGCCGGAGCGGTTCTGCCATCTGGTCCACGGGGTGCCGCGCACCCATCTGGAGGAAGCGATGCGGATCGCCCGCTGGCAGGGCGCCGGCACGATCTGGTTCACCGACCGCCGAGCGGTCGGGGACCGCGACCCGTGGGCCTCCATGCCCGGGTACTGGGACGAAATCGTCTCACGTATCGGAACAGGTGTCTTGGAATGAAGACGGGCGTGGCAGTGTTACGGAGAGAACCACCGTTAAGCCGTCACCATCTACGGAGTCCCCGTGTCGCTGCCACCCCTGGTCGAGCCGGCTGCTGAGCTCACCGTTGACGAGGTCCGTCGGTACTCCCGCCACCTGATCATCCCCGATGTCGGGATGGACGGCCAGAAGCGCCTGAAGAACGCGAAGGTGCTGGCCGTGGGCGCGGGCGGCCTCGGCTCGCCCGCCCTCATGTACCTGGCCGCGGCCGGCGTCGGCACGCTGGGCATCGTGGAGTTCGACGAGGTCGACGAGTCGAACCTGCAGCGCCAGATCATCCACAGCCAGTCGGACATCGGCCGCTCCAAGGCCGAGTCCGCGCGTGACAGCGTTCTGGGCATCAACCCGTACGTGAACGTGGTCCTTCACGAAGAGCGGCTCGAGGCCGAGAACGTGATGGAGATCTTCAGCCAGTACGACCTCATCGTCGACGGCACCGACAACTTCGCCACGCGCTACCTGGTCAACGACGCCTGCGTGCTGCTGAACAAGCCGTACGTGTGGGGTTCGATCTACCGCTTCGACGGCCAGGCCTCGGTCTTCTGGTCCGAGCACGGCCCGTGCTACCGCTGCCTCTACCCGGAGCCCCCGCCGCCGGGGATGGTCCCGAGCTGCGCCGAGGGCGGCGTCCTGGGCGTGCTCTGCGCGTCCATCGGCTCCATCCAGGTCACCGAGGCCATCAAGGTCCTCACGGGCGTCGGCGAGCCGCTGGTCGGCCGCCTGATGATCTACGACGCCCTGGAGATGCAGTACCGCCAGGTCAAGGTCCGCAAGGACCCCGACTGCGCGGTCTGCGGTCCGAACGCGACCGTCAAGGAACTCATCGACTACGAGGCCTTCTGCGGCGTGGTGTCGGAGGAGGCCCAGGAGGCGGCCGCCGGCTCCACGATCACTCCGAAGCAGCTCAAGGAGTGGATCGACACCGACGAGGCGATCGAGATCATCGACGTCCGCGAGGTCAACGAGTACGAGATCGTCTCGATCCCGGGCGCGAAGCTGATCCCCAAGGGTGAGTTCCTGATGGGTACGGCCCTCCAGGACCTGCCGCAGGACAAGCGCATCGTCTTGCACTGCAAGACGGGTGTCCGCAGTGCGGAAGTCCTCGCGGTCCTGAAGTCCGCGGGCTTCGCGGACGCGGTCCACGTCGGCGGCGGCGTCATCGGCTGGGTCCACCAGATCGAGCCGGAGAAGCCGGTCTACTGACCGTCCTCCGATCGGTCCTGCGAAGGGGCCGTACCGCGCGAACTCCGCGGTACGACCCCTTTCGTGTGCCCGATCCGGGGCCGGCGGGGATGTCAGGTGCCGAGGGGTTCCACGGGGGCCGACGGTGGGGCGGGGGGTTGGGTGGCGTCCGGCGGCGGGGTGCAGACGGTGTTCGCGGCGGGCACCTTCCCGTCCAGCAGGTAGGAGTTCACCGCTCCCTGCACGCACGGGTCGCCGCTGTTGTACGCCCCGTGCCCCTCGCCCTTGTACGTGAGCTCCACGCCGACGCCCGGGCCGAGCCGCTCGACCATCTTGCGGGCGCCCTCGTAGGGGGTGGCCGGGTCGCCGGTGTTGCCGATCACCAGGATCGGGTCGGCTCCCGGGGCGGAGACGTCCGGGGTCGACGCGGTGCCGGGTACCGGCCAGCCGGTGCAGCCCATCATGGCCCAGCCGAGGAAGTCCCCGAAGACCGGCGAGGCGGCGCGGAACTCCGGCAGCTTCGCCCTGGTCTGCTCCAGGGTGTAGCGGTCCTTGGAGTCGACGCAGTTGATCGCCGTGTTGGCGGCGCCGATGTTGCTGTAGTTGCCGTTCTGGTCGCGGCCGTTGAGGGCGTCGGACAGCGCCATCAGCAGCTGCCCCTGGCCGCCCTCCGCCTCGTCCAGCCCCTGTTCCAGCAGCGGCCACAGCTCCTGTGAGTAGAGGGCCTGGGCGATGCCGTTGGTCGCCGAGGACTCGGTGAGCATCCGGTCGCCGATCCCCGGGACCGGTTTGGCGGCCAGCTGCTTCTGCAGCTTGATGATGTTGTCCTCGATCTCCTTGACGGTGCTGCCCTGGAGCCGGCACTCGTCGCCGCGGTCCACACAGTCCTGCGCGAAGTTGCCGAGGGCCAGCTGGAAGCCCTTGGCCTGGCCGAGCGCCCCCTCCTCGGAGGTGGCGGTCGGGTCGACGACGGCGTCGAAGACGGCCCGGCCGACCTTCTCCGGGAAGAGGTGGGCGTAGACGCCGCCGAGCTCGGTCCCGTAGGAGATCCCGAAGTAGTTGAGCTTCTCGTCACCGAGGGCCTGGCGGATCCGGTCGAGGTCGCGGGCGGCGTTCTCGGTGCCGACGTAGGGGAGCACCTTCCCGGACTTCGCCTCGCAGGACTGCTGGTACCTGCGGGTGTTGTCGAGGTACGCCTTCACCGCCTCCGGGGTGTCGGGGGAGGAGTCCGAGGCGTAGTAGGCGTCGAGCTGCTTGTCGTCCAGGCACAGGACGGGGGCGCTGCGCCCCACTCCGCGCGGGTCGAAGCTCACCAGGTCGTAGCGCTCGCGCAGGGCCTCGTACTCCTTGGCGGCGCCGGGCAGGGTGGTGATCCCGGACCCGCCGGGGCCGCCGAAGTTGAACACGAGCGAGCCGAGGCGCTCGTCCTGGTTCCTGGCCTTCGCCCGGATCAGGGCGAGAGGAATCGTTTCTCCTTCGGGGTCCGCGTAGTCGAGCGGCACATGGAGCGTGGCGCACTGCCAGCCCTTGGGCGGTGCCTGCCCGCCTCCCTCGGCGGTCGTCGGAGCCTCGCAGTCGCCCCACTTCAGAGGTGGCGCCCCTTCGGTGCCGCCGGCCTTGGGCGTCTTCTCCTCCCCGCCGTCCGAACAGCCACTGGTACTGGCCACCCCGGCCAGGAGAGCGACGGCGACGGCGACCCGCAGGAGGTATTTGGGCATGTCACCATCCTGCGCGTCCCCGTCGGACCCCGCCCGCGCGCTGACCCGTTCGGGTATCCCGGAGGCCGTCGGCGTTTGCCCCCGACGCGCCCTGCGCCAGGACCTCCCGGGCCGCGGCGCGGCCCGTCGCCACGCGGTGCGGATCAGGTGCCGGCCCGGGCGGGCCGGCAGGTCGTCCTCGCCGAACCGGCCGACCGAGGCGTTCAGGACGAAGGCGTCCGGGCCGCGGCACGGCACCTCGCCGCGTTGTCGGACCGCGCACGTACGTCCAGTACGAGCCGCGGCCCTCCGCCTTGCGATGCACCGCACCGGACGCCGCGACCCGGCAAACCTTTCCGGCCACAGCACTAGATCGCTTCCTTGCGGGTGAGGAAGTTGAACGAGATCCACCCCGGCAGCACCGGCAGCCAGAAGGTCATCAGACGGAACAGCAGCACCGCCGAGATCGCGACCTCCTTCTCCAGCCCCGCCGCGATCAGCCCCAGCGTCAGGGTGGTCTCCACCGCGCCCATGCCGCCCGGCGTCGGTGCCGCCGACCCCAGCGCGTTGCCCGCGAGGAACACCACCGCGATGCTCGCGTAGCTGATGGCCTCGCCGCCCCCGAAGGCCCTGATCGACGCGTCCAGGCACATCACGAAGCAGCCGGTCAGCAGCAGCATGCCGCCGATGCCGGTCATCAGCTTCTTCGGCCGCTGGAGCACGTCCAGCATGCGCGGGACCACGCCCGCGAACAGCGCCCGCACCCGGGTGACCACGAACTTCCGCATGAACGGGACCGCCGTCACCACCAGCACGAGGACCGCCACCGTCAGCAGCCCCGCGATGACCGCCCGGGAGGGGGTCATCTCCGGGGTCTTCTCGGTCCCGGTCAGGTAGCCGAAGGACAGCAGCAGCAGGATGTGGCTGGCCAGGCCGAACAGCTGCGAGGCACCCACGCTCGCGACCGCCAGCCCCGGCCGGACGCCCGCCCGCTGCAGGAAGCGCGTGTTCAGCGCGACGCCGCCGACCGCCGCCGGGGCCACCAGCTTCACGAACGACCCGGCCACCTGCGCGACCACCGTCCGCAGGAACGACACCCGCTCCGGTACGAAGCCCAGCAGGCTCATCGCCGCCGCGAAGTAGCTGAGCGCCGAGAAGGCGAGCGCCGCCCCGACCCAGCCCCACTGCGCGTCGCCGATGATGGTCCCGAAATCCACGTGCGCCAGCTGCGTGAGCAGGAAGTACGCACCGAACGCGCCCGCGATGAACGACACCAGGGTGCGCGGCCGGATCCGCTCCAGCCGGGCCGGCTCCACCGGCGCCTGCGGGCGGATCAGCAGCACCTGCCGGCGGATCTGGCTCAGCAGGTCCTCCTCGCGGACCTCGTCCATCGCGTCGTCGAGGGCCCTCTTCTCGGCCTTGCGCTCGGCGGCGGCCGAGGTCGGGGTCGAGGCGGCCGCGGATCCCGCCTCGCGCGCCGCCTTCGCCGCACGCGAGGACTCCAGCACGGCCTCCCGCTCGCGCTCCGCCCGCTCCCGGGCCCGCTTGCGCAGCGTCGCCCGGGTGGAACGGCTCAGCGCGATCGGCTGGAGCAGCGGCAGGCAGTCCGCCACGATGTCCGGGCCGAGCACCGACACCGCCGAGGCCACCGCGCGCTCCGCGCCGACCCGCAGGCCCAGGGTGGCCAGCAGCTGCGCGATGTCCATCCGGAGCACCAGGTCGCCTGCCGCGATCTCGCCGCCGCGCAGGTCGGTCAGGATGACGTTGCCGGAACGATCCACCACCAGCGCGTCCCCGGTGAGCCTGCGGTGCGCGATCCGCCGCGACTGCAGGGCGTGCACCTGCTCCCACGCGTTGCGGGTGAGGTCGTCGGTGATCTCCTCGTCGGAGAGGGAGTCCAGGGTCCGGCCGCCCAGGTGCTCGTAGACGAGCATCACCGCGTCCGGACCCAGCTCGGACGTCGCGATCAGCTTCGGCGCGTTCGCCCCGGCCGCGATGGCCGCGTACGCGAGCAGCGCCTCCTGCTCCAGGGCCTGCCGCAGCGACTGCAGGCTGCGGCGGGTGGTGATGCCGCGCAGGGTCAGCCGGCGCCAGACCCGGTAGAAGAAGCCCTGGGCCTGCTGTTCCCGGTCGACGACGGTCACGTCGAGCGGGGGACCGTCCTCCAGGGTGACGTGGTAGCGCCGACCGCGGTCACCGGTCTCGGACGCCTCGGGGCCGTCGGGCACCTCGGCGCGCATCGCGCTGATCGGCTGGAAGCCGACGCGGCGCAGCCCGGCGAGGAGGTTCTGCCCGGTGGGGCGCACGTTCGGGGAGCCGACGGCGTACAGGGTGCCGTAGGCCACGCTCCAGCCGATCAGCACGGTGAGGATGATCGAGAAGGGGGTGGTGTAGCCGTTGACCAGCATGGTGAACGCGTTGAGCAGCAGGACCACCCACAGCGCGACGCGCCAGTGGGGTCTGCGGGTCATGCCCACCGCGGTCATGTAGGCGATCACGGGCGCGAGGTAGCCGTGCACGGGATCGGTCAGGGTCCCGCCGCCCGCGGGGCGGGTGAGGGCGTCCTGGATGGTGTCGGGGGCGGCCTGGGAGACCCACAGGTCGGTGGCGAGCGTGACGCCGTGCGCGAGGACGGCGGCGAGCACGCCGTCGGCGATGCGCAGCCCGTCGCGTTTGATCAGCCGTTCGATGGCGAAGGCCACGGGGAGCAGCAGCACCGCGATGCTGGAGACCAGCGCGGCGACCTTGATCAGCAGGTCCGGCGCCTGGCCGGTGCCCTTGCTGATGTCCTCCTCCAGGCCGACGGTGGTGCCGTGGGCGAAGGCGGCGATGCCGAGCAGGACGGCGATGCCGAGGATGCCGACGAGGAGGCGTACAAGGTCGGAGGGCCGGTGCACGCGGGCGGCGAGCAGCGGTTCGTCGACCTCGACCCGGTCGGCGGCGGTCGGGGCGTGGCCGTGCGGTGCCTCGGCGTCCTCCGGCCCCTCCGTGTCACCGGCGTCCGCTCCCGCGGTGCGGCCGGCCGGGGATCCCGGGGCGTGCCCCGGCACGAGGTCCCGGGGGCGGTCCTGCGGGCGGTCCTGCAGAGGGTCCTGGGGGCGGTCCTGCGGGCGGTCCTGCAGAGGGTCCTGGGGGCGGTCCTGCGGGCGGGAGGCGGGGCCGTCGCCAGGGCGCGCGCCATCGTCCCCCGCCGCGCCTTCCGGAGGGCTCACACCCTGCTCCTTCGTCGTCACATCCGTCTCTTCTTGATCACGTATCACCAGTCACCGCCCGGAAGATGGTGGCACGGACCGAGGGGCCCCCGGGGCATCAGGGTGCGCGCCGGTCCGGAACCACGACTTCCGCCGGCGGGGGGCCGACGTACTGCACCATGTGCCGAATGAGTGAAGAGCTGCCCGCGTACGCGGAGCGCGTACTGGAGGCCGTCGAGAGTATTCCGCCCGGCCGGGTGATGACATACGGGGACGTCGCCGAATGGCTCGGCGAGGCAGGGCCGCGCCAGGTGGGGCGCGTCATGGCCCTGTACGGCGGAGCCGTGCCCTGGTGGCGCGTGGTGCGGGCCGACGGCATGCCGCTGCCCGGGCACGAGGCGCGGGCCCTGGAGCACTACCGGACGGAGGCGACGCCGCTGCGCCTGACGGCCGGCGGCGAGCCGCGCCTGGACATGCGCCGGGCACGCTGGGACGGGTCCTTCCGACAGGACGGCGGACCCGGCGGACCGGACGGCGGGCGCGACGAGGCTCACACCTGACAGCTTCGGCCATGCGGCGCCGGGGCGGGCGGTCGGAGGACGGCGCGAACGCCCGTCCGGGGTACCCGGGGGGACTGCGCGGCGCGCGCCGGTTGCCGTAGCGTTGCCTCTTCGGCTTCCGCGCGAGCCGTCACGGCAGCACCGCCCCACCACGCAGACCCACCAGGACCGGCACCTCACGTGATCACCTCTTCCTCCGGCCGCACCGAACGGCGGCGTACGCGGACCTCCTACGCGTACCGCCTCGTGCGCACCGGGCCGGAACGGGTGGATCCCCCTGTGCTGGACGCAGCGCAGCGTGCGGTGGTTGACCACCCGGGCGGACCACTGCTGGTCCTGGCCGGACCGGGCACCGGGAAGACGACCACGCTGGTCGAGGCCGTCGCCGCCCGGGTGGAAGCGGGTAGGGACCCCTCCCGGATCCTGATCCTCACCTTCAGCCGCAAGGCGGCGGTCGAGCTGCGCGACCGGGCCGCCCTGCGGCTCGGCGGCGCCCGCGCCCCGCAGGCCACCACCTTCCACTCCTTCTGTTACGGCCTGGTCCGGGCCCACCAGGACACCGACCTCTTCGCCGACCCGCTGCGGCTGCTGTCCGGCCCCGAGCAGGACGTGATGGTCCGCACCCTGCTGGAGGGCCAGCGCCGGATCCGCTCGATCCGCTGGCCGGACGACCTGCGGGCCGCGCTGACCACGCGCGGGTTCGCCGACGAGGTCCGGGCGGTCCTCGCCCGTGCCCGAGAGCTGGGTCTGGGCCCGACGGCCCTCGCCGACTTCGCGGAGCGCATCGGCCGCCCCGACTGGAAGGCGGCGGCGGCCTTCCTCTCCGAATACCTGGACGTCCTGGACATACAGGGCACGCTGGACTATGCGGAACTCCTGCACCGCGCGGTCCTCCTCGCGGAGCGCACGCCCTCGCTGGCGACGGCCTACGACGCGATCTTCGTGGACGAGTACCAGGACACGGACGCCTCGCAGCTGCGGCTGCTGCGTGCCCTGACCGGGCGCGGCGGCACGCTGGTCGCGTTCGGCGACCCGGACCAGTCGATCTACGCCTTCCGCGGCGCCGACATCAACAACGTGCTGGACTTCGAGTCCGCCTTCCCGGGCGCGCAGGTCAGGGCCCTGACGGTGGGCCGCCGCTCGCGGGCCGCCCTCCTGGAGGCGACCCGCCTCCTCACCACCCGGATGCCGCTGCCCCGCCTCCCTGCGGACGCGGTCCGCGCCCACCGCGCCCTGCGGGCCACGCGGGAGGGCGGCCGGGTGGAAGTCTTCACGTACCCGACGGCCGGGGCCGAGCTGGACAACATCGCCGACATCCTGCGCCGGGCCCACCTGGAGGACGGCGTGCCCTGGCAGGACATGGCCGTCCTGGTCCGCGCCGGCGGCCGCACCCTGCCGGCGATGCGCCGCGCCCTGATCGCGGCGGGAGTCCCGGTCGAGACGGACGGCACGGACACCCCCCTCCGCCACGAACCGGCGGTGGCCCCCCTCCTCACAGCCCTCCGCCTGACGGCCACCCACCCGCTGGCCCCCCCGGCCGAACCCGCGCAGGAACCCGGCCCTGCGGACGCCCCCGCGGCCGAGCCCGCCGCAGACGAGGCAGACCCGGGGCTGCCCGGCGGGCCCGAAGGGGCCGGTGGGGTTCCCGACGAGGTCGACACGGGTGCGCTTGCGGGAGCCGGGGCCGGGCCCGGAGGGTCCGCCGACCCCGCCGGAGGCGTCGAGGCGGCGCTCACCCTGCTCACCTCCCCCCTCGGCGGCATGGACACCGCCGACCTGCGGCGGCTCGGCCGCGCCCTGCGCGACGAGGAGCGCGCCGCAGGCGTCAGGGTGCCCGCACCCTCCGACGTCCTGCTCGCCCGCGCCCTCGCCGAGCCCGAGCGCCTCACCGCCCACGACCCGGCATACGCCCGCGGCGCGCAGCGCCTCGGCCTGCTCCTGCGCAAGGCCCGCGAGCTCCTCCAGGGCGGCGGCACCGCCGAAGAGGCCCTGTGGATCCTCTGGGACGGCACGCCCTGGCCCGACCGCCTGGAACGCCAGGCCCGCCGCGGCGGGCCGGCCGGCCGCAACGCCGACCGTGACCTCGACGCCGTCTGCGCCCTCTTCGACACCGCCGCCCGCGCCGAGGACCGTACCGGCGGCAGCGGCGCGCTCAACTTCCTCGAACAGCTGGAGGCGGAGGACATCGCCGCCGACACGTTGACGGCCCGCACCACCCGCCCCGACGCCGTCCGGCTGATGACCGCCCACCGATCCAAGGGCCTGGAGTGGTCCCTCGTCGTCGTCGCCGGCGTCCAGGAGGGCCTGTGGCCCGACCTCCGCCGCCGCGGCTCCCTCCTCGAGGCCGACCGCATCGGCCGCGACGGCCTCGCCGAACCCCTCACCCCCGGCGCCCTCCTCGCCGAGGAACGCCGCCTCTTCTACGTCGCCGCAACCCGCGCCCGCGACCGCCTCGTCGTCACCGCCGTCAAGGCCCCCGCCGAGGACGGCGACCAGCCCTCCCGCCTCCTCACCGAGCTCGGCGTCACCCCGAAGGACGTCACCGGCCGGCCCCGCCGCCCCCTCGCCGTCCCGGCGCTCGTCGCCGAGCTGCGCGCCACCACCGTCGACCCGGACGCCTCGCCCGCCCTGCGCGACGCGGCCGCCCGCCGCCTCGCCCGCCTCGCCGCGCTCACCGACGACGAGGACCGCCCCCTGGTCCCCGCCGCGCACCCGCAGCGCTGGTGGGGCCTGTACGAGCCCACCCGCAGCAGCGTCCCGCTGCGCGACCGGGACCGGCCCGTCACCCTCTCCGGCAGCGCCCTGGACCAGCTCGCCAACACCTGCTCCCTGCAGTGGTTCCTCGGCCGTGAGGTCAAGGCCGACGCCCCCTCCACCGCCGCCCAGGGCTTCGGCAACGTCGTCCACGTCCTCGCCGACGAGGTCGCCTCCGGCCGCACCCCCGCCGACCTGGCCGTCCTCATGGAACGCCTCGACTCGGTCTGGGACGCCCTCGCCTTCGACGCGCCCTGGAAGTCGGCCCAGGAGAAGGACAACGCCCGCGCCGCCCTCGAACGCTTCCTGCGCTGGCACACCACCGACCGCGGGGGCCGGGCGGCCGTGGCCACCGAGCACGAGTTCGACGTCACGCTCGAAGCCGGCGACGTCGCCGTCCGCGTCCGCGGCTCCATGGACCGGGTCGAGACCGACCCGCAGGGGCGCGCGTACGTCGTCGACTTCAAGACGGGGAAGTCCGCGCCCACCAAGGACGAGGTCGCCCGCCACCCCCAGCTCGCCGTGTACCAGCTCGCCGTCCGCGAGGGCGCCGTCGACGAGGTCTTCGACGGACTGCGCCCCGCCCCCGGCGGCGCGGAGCTCGTCCAGCTCCGCCAGGGCGCCGCGATCCGCGAGGGCGGCGACGCGGTGCCCAAGGTGCAGGCCCAGGAGCCGCTCGACGGGGAGTGGGTCGGCGACCTGCTCGCGACCGCCGCGGGCCGGGTCCTGGACGAGCGGTTCGTGCCCGCCGCGGGCCGCCACTGCGACCACTGCTCCTTCCGCAGCTCGTGCAGCGCCCGCCCGGAGGGCCGCCAGACGGTCGAGTGAGCCCGGCGGCCGCCTGAGCCCCGAGGTCGCCGCCCGAGCAGCCCCGAGGCTCCCTGAGCCCGGGGGCCGCGGGCGCTCGGCGGTCGGGGGTGTCGGTGGGGGCGGCTAGCCTTTTTACGTGTCCGCGCGTGCGTCCGTACTGACCGATCCCGAGCAGCTCAAAGAGCTCCTCGGGATCCCCTTCACGCCCGAACAGATGGCCTGCGTCACCGCCCCGGCCGCCCCGCAGGTCATCGTCGCCGGCGCCGGATCCGGCAAGACCACCGTCATGGCCGCCCGCGTGGTCTGGCTCGTCGGCACCGGTGCCGTCGCGCCCGAGCAGGTCCTCGGCCTCACCTTCACCAACAAGGCCGCCGGAGAGCTGTCCGAGCGCGTACGGGGCGCCCTGGCCCGGGCCGGCATCACCGACCCGGACCCCTCCCCGGCCGACGCCGCGGCGGCCGGCGGCGAGCCGCGCATCTCCACGTACCACGCCTTCGCCGGCCAGCTCCTCAAGGACCACGGCCTGCGCATCGGTCTGGAGCCGAGCTCCCGGCTCCTCGCCGACGCCACCCGGTTCCAGCTCGCCGCGAAGGTGCTGCGCGACGCCCCCGGCCCGTACCCCTCGCTCACCAAGTCCGTCCCCGACCTGGTCGGAGACCTCCTCGCGCTCGACGCCGAACTCTCCGAGCACCTGGTGGGCCCGGACGCCCTGCGCGCCCACGACACCGAGCTCCTGGACACCCTCGCCGGCACCAGGCTCACCAACGAGGACCTGCGCAAGGTCCCCGAGGCCGTGCGCGGCCGCCTCGAACTGCTGGAGCTCGTCGGCCGCTACCGGGCCGCCAAGCGCTCCCGCGACCTCTTCGACTTCAGCGACCAGATAGCCCTCTCCGCGCAGCTCGCCACCACCCGGCCCGAGGTGGGCGCGCTGCTGCGCGAGGAGTTCCGGGTGGTCCTGCTCGACGAATACCAGGACACCTCGGTCGCGCAGCGCCTGCTGCTGTCCGGCCTGTTCGGTGCGGGCACCGGCCACGCCGTGACCGCCGTCGGCGACCCCTGCCAGGCGATCTACGGCTGGCGCGGGGCCTCCGTGGCCAACCTCGACGACTTCCCCGCGCACTTCCCGCACGCCGACGGCACTCCCGCCACCCGGCTCTCCCTCAGCGAGAACCGGCGCAGCGGCGGCCGCCTCCTCGACCTGGCCAACGGGCTCGCCGCCCCGCTGCGGGACATGCACGAGGGCGTGGAGGCGCTGCGCCCCGCACCGGGGGCGGAGGGCGCGGGGCAGGTCCGCGTCGCCCTGCTGGAGACCCACGCCCAGGAGCTCGACTGGCTCGCCGACTCCGTCGCCCACCTGGTGCGCACGGGCACGGAGCCGCGCGAGATCGCCGTCCTGTGCCGGTCCGCCGGGGACTTCGCACAGATCCAGGCCGTGCTCGTGGACCGGGACGTCCCGGTGGAGGTCGTCGGCCTGTCCGGGCTGCTGCACCTGCCCGAGGTGGCCGACCTCGTGGCCGTCTGCGAGGTCCTCCAGGACCCGGGCGCCAACGCCTCCCTCGTCCGGCTCCTCATCGGCCCGCGCTGGCGGATCGGTGCGCGCGACCTGGCCCTGCTGGGCCGCCGGGCGCGGCTCCTGGTGGGCCGCTCGCCGGCCGGCACCGATCCCGACGAACGGCTGGCGGCGGCCGTGGAAGGCGTGGACCCGGCGGAGATCGTGTCCCTGGCGGACGCCCTGGAGACCTTCCTCGACGGCGGCGGACAGACCCCGGACGACCTCCCCTTCTCCGCCGAGGCCCGGGTCCGCTTCGCGCACCTCGCGCAGGAGCTCCGCGACCTGCGCCGGTCCCTCGCCGACCCGCTGATGGACGTCCTCCACCGGGTGCTGGCCACCACCGGCCTCGAGGTGGAACTGTCCGCCTCCCCGCACGCCCTGGCGGCCCGCCGGCGCGAGACCCTGTCGAACTTCATGGACGTCGCGGCCGGTTTCGCCGCGCTCGACGGGGAGGCCACGCTCCTGGCCTTCCTGGCGTTCCTGCGCACGGCCGCCCAGTACGAGAAGGGTCTCGACCACGCCCTGCCGGGCGGCGAGAACACGGTGAAGGTCCTCACCGCCCACAAGTCCAAGGGCCTGGAGTGGGACGTGGTGGTGGTCCCAGACCTGTGCGCGGGGTCCTTCCCCAAGGAGAAGGCGCCGGAGGCCTGGACCTCGTACGCGAAGGTCCTCCCGTACGCGCTGCGCGGCGACGCCCCCACCCTGCCGGCGGACCCCGCCTGGACCTCGGCCGGCCTGAAGTCCTTCAAGGCCGCCCTCAAGCACCACAAGTCCGTGGAGGAGCTCCGCCTCGGCTATGTGACCTTCACCCGTCCGCGGTCCCTGCTGCTGGCCTCGGGACACTGGTGGGGCCCGACCCAGAAGAAGCGCCGCGGCCCGTCGCAGTTCCTGCTGGCCCTCTACGAGTACTGCGCGGCCGGCTCCGGCGAGATCGAGGCCTGGGCGGACGAGCCCGAGCCGACCGCGGAGAACCCGGCCCTCGCGGGCGAGTCCGCGGCCGACCACTCCTGGCCGCTACCGCTCGACCCGCACTCCCTCAGCCTGCGCCGCGCGGCGGCCGCCCTGGTCGAGTCCTACCTGGCCGCCCCGCCGCCGGAGGAGGACGACGCCTACCTCTGGCCCCCGGACTGCGAGGACCCGTCCTACGACGCCGAGCCCTGGCCCCCGGACCCGGACGCCCCCTGGCCCACCGATCCGGACGGCCCCTCGGGTGACGCCGACCGGTCCACCGACCCGAGCCCCCACGTACCCCAGCCGCGCGGCTCACGGCCCGCCGCCCGCGCGGCAGCCCCGGCAGAGCCCTACGGCCCGCCGCAGGACCCGTGGGCCGACGAGGCCTGGGCGGCCGACCCGTCGGCGCAGCCCGGCGCCCACGGCGAGGACCCGCAGGGTGAGACGTACGCCGCCCCGCAGGACCCGTGGGCCGACGAGGCCTGGGCGGCCGACCCGTCGGCGCAGCCCGGCGCCCGAGGGGCCGACGCGGCGGCGGAGCCGCGCCCGGACGTGCGCACGCCGTACACCGCGGCCGGCCCGCAGGGTGAGCCCCGCTCGGCGGAGCCGCGGTTCCGGGCGGCCGACCTCGCCGGAGGTGCCCCGCTCACGCCCGAGGACGCCAGGGTGATCGCCTCCTGGGACCGGGACCTCGACGCCCTGGAGGGCGAGCTCCGCCGTGCCCGCGCGGCCGTCCGCGACGTGGCGCTGCCCCCCGCCCTCTCCGCCAGCCAGCTGCTCCGGCTCGCCGCCGACGAGGAGGGCTTCGTACGCGACCTCGCCCGCCCCATGCCCAAGCCCCCACAGCCCGCGGCGCGCCAGGGCACCCGCTTCCACGCCTGGGTCGAGTCCCGCTTCGACGAGCTCCCGCTCCCCTTCCTCGACGTCCTCGACCCCGTCGCCGACCTCCCCGGCGCCGACACCGGCTTCGGCACCGGCCACTACATCGCCGACGAGGCCGACCTCGAGGACCTCAAGGCCGCCTTCGAGCGCAGCCCGTACGCGGACCGCCCGCCCCACCGCATGGAGGCCCCGGTCCAGCTCACCCTCGCCGGCCGCGTCATCCGCGGCCGGATCGACGCCGTCTACCGGACCACCGACGAGGAAGGCGTCGACAGCTACGAGATCGTCGACTGGAAGACCGGCCGGACCACCGAGGCCGATCCGCTCCAGCTCGCCGTCTACCGTCTGGCCTGGTCCGAGGCCACGAACACCCCGCTCGACCGGGTCACCGCAGCCTTCCTGCACGTCCGCAGCGGCCGGGTGATCCGCCCCCGCAACCTCCCCGGAAGGGCCCGTCTTGAGCGGATCCTCCAAGGCGAATCGGGCCCCGGCGGTGACCACCAGGCGGACGGCTAGGCTCGGGGCATGAGCGACCCCCAGCCGGACAGCGTCGTCCGCACGTACATCGACACCCACCGCGCCGCGTTCCTCGACGACCTGGCCGAGTGGCTGCGCATCCCCTCCGTCTCGGCCCAGCCCGAGCACGCGGACGACGTGCGCCGCAGCGCCGAATGGCTCGCGGCGAAGCTCAAGGAGACCGGGTTCCCGGTCTCCGAGGTCTGGGAGACCGACGGCGCCCCCGCCGTCTACGCGCACTGGCCGAGCGAGGACCCGGACGCCCCGACCGTCCTCGTGTACGGCCACCACGACGTGCAGCCCGCCGCCGTTGCCGACGGCTGGCACACCGACCCCTTCGAGCCGGTGGTCCAGGACGGCCGCATGTACGCGCGCGGCGCCGCCGACGACAAGGGCCAGGTGTTCTTCCACACCCTGGGCGTACGGGCGCACCTGGCGGCCACCGGCGCCGCCGCCCCCGCCGTGCACCTCAAGCTGATCGTGGAGGGCGAGGAGGAGTCCGGCTCCGCCCACTTCCGCGAGCTCGTCGAGACCCGCGCCGCCGAACTCGCCGCCGACGTCGTGATCGTCTCCGACACCGGCATGTGGTCCGAGACCACCCCCACCGTCTGCACCGGCATGCGCGGCGTCGCCGACTGCGAGATCGACCTGCACGGTCCCGACCAGGACATCCACTCCGGCGCGTTCGGCGGGGCCGTGCCCAACCCGGCCACCGCCGCCGCCCGCCTGGTCGCCGCCCTGCACGACGCCGACGGCCGGGTGACCGTCCCCGGCTTCTACGACGGCATCGCCGAGCTCACCGACGCGGAGCGCGCGCTCATCGCGGAGCTGCCCTTCGACGAGTCCGAGTGGCTGCGCACGGCCAAGTCCCACGCGGCCGCCGGCGAAGCCGGGTACTCCACCCTGGAGCGCGTCTGGGCCCGCCCGACGGCCGAGGTCAACGGCATCGGCGGCGGCTACCAGGGCCCCGGCGGGAAGACCATCGTCCCGTCCTCCGCCCACGTGAAGCTGTCGTTCCGGCTGGTGTCCGGGCAGGACCCCTACGAGGTCGAGGCCGCCGTCAAGGACTGGGTCGCCGCCCGGATCCCGGACGGGATCCGCCACTCCATCACCTTCGGCACGCCGACCCGCCCGTGCCTGACCCCGCTGGACCACCCGGCCCTGCAGTCCGTCGTACGGTCCATGGGCCGGGCCTTCGGCCAGAAGATCCGCTTCACCCGTGAGGGCGGCTCCGGGCCCGCGGCCGACCTCCAGGACGTCCTGGACGCGCCCGTCCTCTTCCTCGGCATCTCGGTACCGTCCGACGGCTGGCACGCGCCGAACGAGAAGGTGGAGCTGGACCTGCTGCTCAAGGGCGTCGAGACGGCCGCCTACCTCTGGGGGGACCTGGCCGCCGCCCACCGCACGCCCCGCACACCCGCCTGAGCCGGCGCACACACCTGTCGTACCGAGCCTGCCTGTCCCACCACCGGGGGAGATGGAAGTACCAGTGAGCACCCATACCGAGCGACCTCTCTCGCTCACCGCGCCCAGCGGCATCGACCGTGCCGCGCACCACCGCCTCGACGAGGCTTGGCTCGCCGCCGCCTGGAGCCACCCGACGACCCGGGTCTTCGTCGTCTCCGGTGGCCAGGTCCTGATCGACGACACCCCCGACGGCGGCACCGGCATCGTCATGACCCCGGCCTTCGAAGCCCCGGTCACCGAGACCCACCGCTACTTCCTGGGCACCGACGAGGACGGCGTACGGTACTTCGCGCTGCAGAAGGACGCCCTGCCCGGCCGCATGGACCAGTCGGCCCGCCCGGCCGGGCTGCGCGAGGCCGGGCTGCTGCTGAACGACCGCGACGCCGGGCTGATGGTCAACGCCGTGGCGCTGGAGAACTGGCAGCGGATGCACCGCTTCTGCTCCCGCTGCGGAGAGCGCACGGTGGTCGCGGCCGCCGGCCACATCCGGCGCTGCCCAGGCTGCGGCGCCGAGCACTACCCGCGCACCGACCCGGCCGTGATCATGCTGGTCACCGACGAGCACGACCGTGCGCTGCTGGGCCGCCAGGTGCACTGGCCGGAGGGCCGCTTCTCGACCCTCGCCGGGTTCGTGGAGCCGGGCGAGTCGATAGAGCAGTCCGTCGTCCGCGAGGTGTGGGAGGAGGCCGGCGTCAGGGTCGGGCGGGTCGAGTACGTGGCCAGCCAGCCGTGGCCGTTCCCGTACAGCCTGATGCTGGGCTTCAACGCCCGCGCCACCAGCTCCGAGATCACCGTGGACGGCGAGGAGATCCAGGAGGCCCGCTGGTTCTCCCGCGACGAGCTGCGCGCGGCGTTCGAGTCGGGCGAGGTGCTGCCCCCGTCGGGCATCTCCATCGCGGCGCGGCTGGTCGAGCTCTGGTACGGCGAGCCGCTGCCGAAGGCCGCGGCGTAACGTTCGTCACTCCGCGGACGCGGAAGGCCCCCGCCCGAGAGGGACGGGGGCCTTTCCGCGGACGGGGAGCCCGCTCAGACGGCGAGCGCCTGCTTGACCTGGGCCAGGCTCGGGTTCGTCATGACGGACTCGTTGCCGGCGGCGGACTTCACGAGCACGGTGGGCACCGTCTGGTTCCCGCCGTTGGCCTTCTCGACGAACGCCGCGGACTCCGGGTCGAGCTCGATGTTGATCTCGTTGTACGCGATGCCTTCCCGGTCCAGCTGGGTCTTCAGCCGACGGCAGTAGCCGCACCAGGTCGTGCTGTACATCGTGACGGTGCCCGTGTCCTGCATGCTGCGCTCTCCTTCGTGAAGGCTCGGTGGTCCGAGTACTCGAACGTACGCGACCGCACGGCCATTCCCGTACGTGCGCATCCGCACCGCCGGTGTGACCGATATGACGAATCCGCACCGCCTGTGGACGGCCGTCCCGCCCGGCGCACACGACCTGGCAGCATGTTGGAGTGACAGCAGCAACGCACTCCTCCTCCTTCTCCGCCGCCGCAGACTCGGCCGACGCGGTGCTCCTGGGCCTCGACCCGGAGCAGCGCGAGGTCGCGACGACCCTGCGCGGACCGGTGTGCGTGCTGGCCGGCGCCGGTACGGGCAAGACGCGGGCGATCACCCACCGCATCGCCTACGGCGTCCGGTCCGGGCAGCTCATGCCGGCCAGCGTGCTCGCCGTCACCTTCACCAACCGGGCCGCCGGCGAGATGCGCGGCCGCCTGCGCGCGCTCGGCGCGGAAGGGGTCCAGGCCCGGACCTTCCACTCCGCCGCCCTGCGCCAGCTCCATTACTTCTGGCCCAGGGCCGTCGGCGGGGAGGTGCCCCGGCTGCTGGAACGCAAGATCCAGTTCGTCGCGGAGGCCGGCGCGCGCTGCCGCATCCGTCTCGACCGCGGGGAGCTGCGCGACGTCACCGGCGAGATCGAGTGGGCCAAGGTCACCCAGACGGTGCCCGCCGACTATCCGGCGGCCGCCCTCAAGGCGGGCCGCGAGGCCCCGCGGGACAGGGCCGAGATCGCCCAGATCTACGGGGCGTACGAGCACCTCAAGCGCGACCGCGGAATGATCGACTTCGAGGACGTGCTGCTCCTGACGGTCGGCATCCTCCAGGACCGCCACGACATCGCCGAGCAGATCCGCGCCCAGTACCAGCACTTCGTCGTCGACGAGTACCAGGACGTCAGCCCGCTCCAGCAGCGGCTGCTCGACCTGTGGCTCGGTGAGCGCGACAGCCTCTGCGTCGTCGGCGACGCCAGCCAGACCATCTACTCCTTCACCGGCGCCACCCCCGACCACCTGCTGAACTTCCGCACGCGCTACCCGCAGGCCAGTGTGGTCAAGCTGGTCCGCGACTACCGCTCCACGCCCCAGGTGGTGCACCTCGCCAACGGGCTCCTGAGCCAGGCCAAGGGGCGGGCCGCCGAGCACCGCCTCGAGCTCGTCTCCCAGCGCGAGGGCGGCCCCGACCCGGTCTACGCCGAGTACGCGGACGAGCCCGCCGAGGCCGAGGGCGTCGCCCGCCGGATCCGCGACCTGATCGCCGCGGGCGTCCCCGCCGGTGAGATCGCCGTGCTCTTCCGCATCAACGCCCAGTCCGAGGTCTACGAGCAGGCCCTCGCCGACGCCGGGGTTCCGTACCAGCTCCGAGGGGCCGAGCGGTTCTTCGAGCGCCAGGAGGTCCAGAAGGCCATCCTCGCGCTGCGCGGAGCGGCACGTTCCGGCGGGAACGACCCGCTGCTCGAGGACCTCGTCGGCCTGGGCTCCCAGGTCCGGGCGGTGCTCAGCTCCACCGGCTGGACCAGCGAGCCGCCCGCCGGCTCCGGCGCCGTGCGCGACCAGTGGGAATCGGTGGCCGCGCTCGTCCGGCTCGCCGAGGACTTCGCCCGCAGCCGGCCGGGGACCACCCTGGCGGACCTCGTGGTCGAGCTGGACGAGCGCAGGGTCGCCCAGCACGCCCCGACCGTCCAGGGCGTCACCCTGGCCTCGCTGCACGCGGCGAAGGGCCTGGAGTGGGACGCCGTCTTCCTCGTCGGCCTCACCGACGGCATGCTGCCGATCACCTACGCCAAGACCGACGACCAGGTCGAGGAGGAACGGCGGCTGCTCTACGTCGGCGTCACCCGGGCCCGGCTGCACCTGACCCTCTCCTGGGCGCTCTCCCGCGCCCCCGGGGGAAGGGCCTCCCGAAGCCCCAGCCGCTTCCTGAACGGCCTGCGGCCGGGCTCCGTCGCCCCGGGCCGGCCCGGCCCCGCGGGCGAGCGGGTGGCACGGCCGCGGAGCCGCCGCGGCCCGGCGCTGTGCCGGGTCTGCGGCAGGACGCTGACCGAGGCCGGCGAGCTGAAGCTGATGCGCTGCGAGGACTGTCCGTCCGACATGGACGCGGGTCTGTACGAGCGGCTGCTGGAGTGGCGTGCCGCACAGGCGGAGCAGCAGGGCCTGCCCGACTACTGCGTCTTCACGGAGAAGACCTTGACGGCGATCGCGGAGGCCTCGCCGTCCGAGGCCGGGGAGCTCTCGATGATCTCCGGGGTGGGCCGTCGTAAGCTTGACCGGTACGGAGCCGATGTCCTGGCCATCTGTGCAGGTCAGGAGCCTGGGGGCAAGGATCCTGACGACGCGTAGAAAATCGTCGGAAAAATAGTTTGCACATGCCCAGCGAAGACCCATAGGTTCTTAGCAACGGAAACGGTGGCTTCTCCGAAGCCCTGGTTCCGTGCTGTACTTATCCGAATACGCATGGGACAGGCCCTCGGGCCGGGTCCCCGAGACGCCGAGAGGAGGCGAGACCAGTGACCAGCTTCATGACCTTCACCGCAATGACCGATCGCTCGGTCGATGCTTCCTGCCTGCTCGGTTCCGTCTCCGCTCTGGGTTCCGGTGCGTCCGCGATTTCCGCCGGCCGTCCCGCCGCCCTTCTCGCGACCCTTGCGGTCAGCGAGCGCAATGAGCGACCGACCCAGGCACCGGTGGCAGTACTGGCAGCAGAAGCACAGGCGCACGGCGCCTATGGATTTGCCGCCGCGGCCGGTGCCGGATCCCTGAAGAAGCAGACGAAGCAGCAGCACCACCTGATGTGGGCCTTCCGTGGGCTCGAACCCTGGAGTGATCCAGCCTGATCGCATGATCAGGCCGGCGCCTTCAGGGCCGCGGAACCCCACCCGGGATCCGCGGCCCTTCTGTTTGTCCCCGACCGGGGGCTACGGCAGAGAAGGGGCCTCGGGACTGGCAGAACCAGGTACCAGCCGAACCCGGCCGACCGGCCGGAACGACTAGCCGAACAAGACGAGGAAGAAACCACCGTGCAACTCGAAGCGCACGCCCCGTCCGTACCGCAGACCCACACGATCTCCCCGCCCGCAGTCCCGGAGGACCACACCTTGACCCCGCTCACCGCGCTGACCGCGCTCGACGACGCCATCGAGAACCTCGGCGTCCCGGTTCCCTGCCGCACCTTCGACCCCGAGGTCTTCTTCGCCGAGTCCCCGGCCGACGTCGAGTACGCCAAGTCCCTCTGCCGGACCTGCCCGCTGGTCGAGGCCTGCCTCGCCGGAGCGGTCGAGCGCCGCGAGCCCTGGGGTGTCTGGGGTGGCGAGCTCTTCGTCCAGGGTGTCGTCGTAGCCCGCAAGCGGCCCCGTGGCCGTCCGCGCAAGAACCCGGTTGTCTCGGCATGACCGCCACCGGAACCATCGACCGCCCCCTGACGCACGACCCCCTGAAGCAGGCCCTCATGACCGCCCACACCACGAGCGAGCAGCCGCACGGCGCCGCCCACGCAGACTTCATCACCGCCGGCGCGATCACCTCGCGTCAGAACAGGACCCGCGAAATGCAACTCATTCCAGAAGCCCTGGCTCGCGCCCATATGAACGACCGCATGCGAGAGGCTGACGCCGAGCGTCACGCCATCCGCCTGGTCGCCGCCCGCCGCATGCAGCGGCGAGCCGAGCGCGTCTCGCTGCGCGCCCGGCGCGCACTGGCCATGGCCGTCATGCACTAAGAGCTGGAAGCAGCCTCCCGGGGGACCGGTCCGTTCGGACCGGTCCCCCGGTGCGTTGCGCGGGCCCGTCCACCCCGGTGGCGGTACCGTCTGGAGGTGGACCAGCCGACTCCCCAGCCCGACCCGTCGGGATCCGAGGCCCAGCCCGTCGTCGTCTGCGCGCGCTGCGGCACACAGTCCCCCGGCGGAGCCCCGCCCACCTGGACCTGTTCGGTGGAGAACGGGACCAGAGAGTACTTCTGCGTCGAATGCGCCCGCGCGAACCTCCGGGCGATCGAAGGCAGGCTCGACTCCTCCTGGTGGTGACGGCCGGGGGTGACGGCCCGAGCCGTCACTCGGCCGAAGCGAATCCGGGCAGCCAGGTGTCCAGTTCGTCGCGCAGCCGCACCGTCGCGCCCAGCTGGCACAGCACTCCGATGGTGCTCAGCGTCACCCGGTGGATCAGCAGGTACGAGGGCGGCAGGTTGATCTGCCGGCCCAACTGGTGCGCGGGGGAGCGGGGATCGGCGATCCGTGCCGCCTGGCCGCGCAGCCACGGCCGGGTGAAGGTGAACTCCTCGGCCTCGGCGGGCTCGATGATCGGCTTCAGATAGTCCAGCACGGCGTCCGGGTCCAGCTCGACGGACTCCCTCACGAACCCCTCGGCGCACAGGTGGCCGTAGACCCCTTCGGCGTCGCCGTCCAGCGTCATCCGCAGGGACCGGCCGATGGGCCTGGGCCAGCCCCCGGGCAGCCGGTCGACCGTGCCGAAGTCCAGTACGCCCAGCTGCATCCGGCCGTCCGCCCCCGGTATCAGCCGGAAGTTGCCCGGGTGCGGGTCCGCGTGCAGCAGGCCCGTCCGTGCGGGACCGGAGAAGAGGAACCGGGCCAGCAACTGCCCGGCGCGGTCGCGTTCCTCCTCGGTGCCGTCGGCGATCACCTCCGACAGCGGGGTCCCGTCCAGCCACTCGGTCACCAGCACCTGGTCGCCCTGGTGCACCACGTCCGGGACGATCACGTCCGGGTCGTCCACGAAGGCGTCCGCGTGGGTCCGCTGGGCCTCGGCCTCCAGCTCGTAGTCGAGCTCCTCCGACACCCGGTCGCGCAACTCCTTGATCAGCGGCTTGAGCTCCATACCGGGAACCAGCGGGCCCAGCAGCCCCGCGAACCGGCCCAGTTGCTTCAGGTCCGACAGCAACGCCTCACCGGCCCCCGGGTACTGGACCTTGACCGCCACCTGCCGGCCGTCGTGCCACACCGCCCGGTGCACCTGCCCGATCGAGGCCGCCGCGGCCGGCTTGTCCTCGAACTCCTCGAACAGGTCCCGCCAGTCGGCCCCCAGACGCTCCGCCAGCACCTGGTGCACCGTCGCCGCGGGCAGCGGCGGGGCCGCCTCCTGGAGCTTGGTCAGCGCCGCCCGGTAGGGCCCCGCGACCTCCTCGGGCAGAGCCGACTCGAAGACCGACAGGGCCTGCCCGAACTTCATGGCACCGCCCTTCAGTTCGCCGAGGGTGCGGAACAACTGCTCGGCGGTGCGCTGCTGGAGCTCGCGGGCCACGATCTCCGCGGACTTGCCGCCGATCCGCTTGCCCAGCCCCCAGGTGACCCGGCCCGCGATGCCGAGTGGCAGCGCGGCCAGCTTGACGGTACGGGTGACCGCCTTCCGGGGAAGATCAGACATGAGCCCCTCCATTTCCCAGACAGCTGCGCCGCATGCGGCGGTTCGGCTGAAACCCTCGGTCCCGAAGCATCCTGTCACGGCCCTCCCGGCGGCTTGCGGCCCGATCCGCTCCCCGGGGCCCGTCCCGCCGCCCCGAGCAGTTCCGCGGGCTCCGAAGCCGCCCCGCAGGGGCAGTCGGGGTGGGGGCGGACCGGAGCCGGCCGCCAGTGCAGGGTGGGCAGAGCCGCCTCCCAGCGTGAGCCCGTGGAGGCCGGCAGCTGCCCGTCGAGGAAGGCGAGCGCGTGGGCCGCGGCCAGCCCGGCCACCGCCGTGGACAGCCCCAGGTCGCAGGCGGCGCTCCCGCGGCGGCGGTGGGACGAGCGCCACTGCACGAGCATCCTCGGCCAGGCGGGGTCCCGGTCCACGCGGTCGCGCTCCATGCACCCGGCGCACGCCGTCGTCCCCGGCAGCACCAGCGGCCCCACCAGACCCGTCCCTTCCAACACCCCTGCGTACAGGTGCGGAATGCCCGAGGCGACCCAGTCGGCGGCGGTGTCCGGATCCGGGGCCCACGCGTGCAGCCCGTCCCGCGGCGCGACCACCACCAGGGACAGTCCGGGCTCCGGCCCCTCCTCCTCCCCGGCCCGCGGGCCGGACCCCGGGGCCGCGGAGCGGACCGCTCCCGCCGCGGCCTCGGCCCGCATCCGGCCCACGCTCCCCGGGTCCAGTCCGCCCGGCGCCACATCGGCCGGCTCCACCCGGCCACCGTCGAGCACCTCGACCCGCCCCACGCCCGCTCCCGCCAGCACCGTAGCGATCACGGCGCCCACCCGCCCGCTCCCGCGCACCCGGACCCGTATCGCCCGGCGCGCCGCGACCCCCCGCAGGTCCCCACCGGGCTCCCGGTGGACCAGCGAGAGCGATCCCATGTCCGGGCCCAGCCGCTCCAGGGTCTGCGGATGCCGGCGCAGGGCCTGCGCCCGCGGGCCGCCCGCCGTCGCGTCGTCGAGCAGCCCGGCCCCCGCCAGCCGTCGGACGAGGGCGTCGGCCAGGCCGTCCGGCAGTCCCATCCGCGTGGCCTCCGTTCGCAGCAGCTCCATCCCGCGGGTCCCGTCCATCCGGTCGACGAGCGCGCCCGTCGCCGTGTCCACGGGCCCGAGCACCACCGCGTGCGCCGGCGTCACCCCGAACTGCACCGTCTGCAGATCCCGCCATGCCCGCGCCAGCGCCGGCTTCACCCTCGGAAACATGTCCGACCCCCCTCGATATCCGTGCGGACCCGCGCCGCATTTCCCGCTCCCCGGCAACACTGCCCCCCCGCCGGAATCCGTGCAGGAATTTGTCCACAGGCAGGAGGTATTCGGCATATGAGATGAAGAGGAATGCCGCTTCGGGCGCGGGCTGCGAACCGCCCGTGTTCGAACACCGGACGAGCGGGACTTCCGCCGCCGACACCGGGTACCGTCGTGGCGTGTCCGCCGACCCACCGCCGCGCGCCGTCGAAGTCCGCCGGAGCGCGCGCCGCCGCAGGACCGTATCCGCCTACCGCGAGGGTGACCGTACGGTCGTCCTCATCCCTGCCCGGATGTCCGAGGCCGAGGAGCGGCGCTGGGTGGGCGTCATGCTCGACAAGCTGGCCGCCCAGGAGAGCAAACGCACCCTCGGGGACGCGGAACTCACCGAACGCGCCGAGCGTTTGTCCGAGCAGTACTTCGACGGCCGCGCCCGCCCCCGCTCGGTCCGCTGGGTCACCAACCAGAACACCCGCTGGGGCTCCTGCACCCCGGCCGAAGGCAGCATCCGGCTCTCGCACCGCCTCCAGGGCATGCCCGAGTACGTCGTCGACTACGTGCTCCTGCACGAGCTGGCCCACCTCCTCGTGCCCGGACACGGCCCCCGTTTCTGGGAGCTGCTGGAGGCGTACCCGCGCACCGAGCGGGCCCGGGGGTACCTCGAGGGCGTCGTCGCGGCCGAGCGCCTGCCGAAGGTGCCCGCCGCCCGCGAGGAATGACACAGGCGGCCCGGTCGGCCCGGCTTCCGGACCGCCCCGGACCGGCCGCCGTGTCACACAGCGTGATGTGTACCGGGTTGGTACCGGCTTGGCCGGATGTCGGCAGATGCCGTTAGCCTGAGCGGCACGAATGCTCAGTCGGGATGGGGGACGTCGTTACGCATGGCAAGGGAATTCCAACGCGGCCACAAGGCCAAGGTCAGTGATCTCACAGCGGGCACCGATCTGTACGTAGGCGTCCAGATCGCCGGGCCCGGACTCACCTTCGACATCAGCTGTTTCGGCCTGGACGCCAACGAGCAGCTCTCGGACGACCGTTACTTCGTCTTCTTCAATCAGCCGAAGTCGCCCGAGGAGTCCATTCAGCTGCTGGGCGCGCAGTCCGGTGACACGGAATCCTTCCGGGTGACCCTGGACCGGGTCCCGGCGTCCATCCACAAGCTGTCCTTCACCGCCACGATCGACGGTGCCGGACAGATGTCGCAGATCGGCCCGGGCTACATCCGGATCGTCGCCGGCGGCGAAGAGGTCGTCCGGTACGCGTTCACCGGTGCGGAGTTCAGCACCGAGCGCGCCGTGATGCTCGGCGACTTCTACCTGAAGGACGTGTGGCGCTTCGCCGCGGTCGGCCAGGGCTTCGACGGCGGGCTGGAAGCCCTGCTGAAGAACTTCGGCGGCGAGGTCGCGGAGGAGCAGGAGCAGCCGCAGCAGCAGGCCCCGGCGGCCGGCGCCCCCGGCTTCGCCCCGCCGCCGCAGGCGGCCGCCCCGGCTCCGGCCCCGTCCTTCGGCGCCCCCGCCCCGGCTCCGGCCCCGCAGACCCCGGCGCCCGCC